>JBLHZH010000157.1:0-6120 GCA_047629695.1 Rhodoferax sp. | reverse complement strand
ACCGGCATTGTGACGTCCGAGATGACGGCCTTGCGTATGGCTGTGGTGCCGACCACACGCACCTGCCAGGAGTGCCTGACCGAAGGTCATTTGATTGAGGCGAAATTTTGTCTGGCGTGTGGCGCCGGCCTGCCCAAGTACCAACGTGACGTGGTGCAGTAACTTTGCCGCTGAAAATGGCGGTCAGTTTGTGTGTTTGAATAACGGTATTTTTGGGGGGAAGAGCATGTTCAATCAATCTAACGCAGACAGCGTGTTGCCTACTGTGTTACCGGCGCAGGCTGGACTGTGTCCCGAGCGCCTGCAGCGCCTCATGGCCGTGCTGCAATCCGAGGTGGAGCGCCAGCGACTGCCCGGCGCAGTGGCCGTGATTGCTCGCCATGGCAAGCTGGCGCTGTTTGATAGCGTTGGTGCGCTGGACCCGGTACTGGGCACGCCGATGACGTCGGATGCCATCTTCCGCATTTATTCCATGACCAAACCGATTGTGTCGGTTGCTGTGATGATGCTGATGGAGCAGGGTCAGTTGCTGTTGAGCGACCCAGTGGCCAAGTACCTGCCCGAATTTACCGCTCAAAAGGTAGCTGTTTTGGTGGACGGCACGCTGCAACTGCAGGCTGTGCGTCAAGGCGCCACGCTGCAAGACCTGCTGCGTCACACGGCCGGCATGACTTACGAGTTCATGGGCAATGCCCCGGTACAAAGGCAATATACGCAACTCCGCATTGGTTCGCGCGAGCGCAGTAATGCCGAGTTTTCCCATGAACTGGCAGCCTTGCCGTTGATGTTCGAGCCCGCCAGCATGTGGGAATACGGCCGCGCCACCGATGTGCTGGGGCGAGTCGTCGAGGTAGTGAGCGGCCAGACACTGGCGGCTTATCTGCAAACATATATTTTCAAACCACTGGGCATGGTGGACACTGGATTTTCTGTGCCCCTGGCACAGCATCCGCGCATTGCTGAACCATTTGTACGGGACCCGGATGGCGGCATTCAAATGCGTGTGATTGATGTCCGCGAAGACGTGGCGCTGGCCTCGGGTGGTGGCGGTCTGGCCTCGACGGCCATGGATTACGCCCGGTTTCTGCAATTCATGCTGAACAAGGGTGAGCTCAATGGCGTGCGCCTGCTT
Source organism: Rhodoferax sp. (assembly GCA_047629695.1). GTDB lineage: Bacteria > Pseudomonadota > Gammaproteobacteria > Burkholderiales > Burkholderiaceae_C > Rhodoferax. Next base: position 4,988 of record JBLHZH010000157.1, on the reverse strand, counting down.
GGACCTCGAACGGTGGATTTCATGACCACTGATCACTTAGGTGATATTCCCGTCAACAGTGGTGCCTCGCGTGCCCTGCTGCCGCTCGGCCATGGCTTTGGCTTGGGCTTTGCTGTGCGCAAGTCGTTGGGTGTGGCCTGCGAGCCGGGCTCGGTCGGCACCTATTTCTGGGGCGGTATGGCGGGAACCACCTTCTTTGTTGATCCTGCTGAAGACCTGTTTGCCTGTTTGATGCTGCAGGCGCCCAATCAGCGTGAGTTCTACCGTAAGCTGTTTCGCGATATGGTGTACGCGGCGCTGGTTGACTGAGGCGCTAAGCTAGACCTATGACCACTTCTTTTTTACCGCCTTTGACGCCGCCCGCGCAGCTTTGCGAACTGTTGCACACCCAGGGTTATGGTGTGCTGGATGCCGCCGGCGTCAGCGCCCTGAGCGCTTGCCCCGTCGATGAACTGCTGGCTTTGCGCCACTTCTGGGACGCGCTACCACCCGATGTATTCTTGAAAGACGGTGGGCGCTATCGCCGGCGCCGACATTCCTGCTTTGTGATTGAGACTGACCAAGTGCGTCAGGTGGTTCATCGGCCGCATTGGCAACCCGTGGAATACAACGCGCTGCATGGCGGCATGCAGCGCCTGTTTGAACCGATGTTGCCGGCGTTGCTGGCGCAACCGGTCTGGACGCAACTGCTGGCCTGGCTGGGGCGAACCTGCTCGGACCTGAAAGGTGCTCAGCCCTGGTTTGTCGAGGCGCACCAGTTCCGTATTGATACCACCGATGGCATTGGCCGACCCACGCCCGAGGGCGCGCACCGCGATGGCGTGGCCTTGGTGGCCGTTTTTTTGATTGACCGCTTGCTTGTCAAAGGCGGTGAAACCCGCGTCTTTGACGCTGACGGGCCCAACGGCCAACGCTTTACTCTGACCGAGCCTTGGTCGCTGCTGTTGCTTGATGACGCCCGTATCATCCATGAGTCGACACCGATCCAACCGCTGCAGTCACAGGCCCCGGGCGGCCACCGTGATACGTTAGTGGTGACCCTACGCGCTGCCGCTTTTCAGGGCGATGACTGATTTTTTGATGGAGATCAAGCCGCTAGCGGTGCGATCAGCTGACACTTGTTGTTGTCAATTTAAAAGGAGTTTTCATCATGTTCAAACACATACTGGTTCCGGTCGATGGCTCTACCACTGCACAATTGGCGGTCGAAAAAACCTTGGGCCTAGTCAAAGCTTTTGGCAGCCGGGTCACGGCTATTTTTGTCGTTGACCCTTACCCGTTTACGGGTGTAGGCACTGATTTTGCCTACGGTCAAGCCGAGTACCTGAGCGCGGCCACTGCCGAAGCCAATGCCGCCATCCAGGCGGTCAAGACCGCCTTTGAGGCCGCTGGCGTAACCGTAGAGACCTCGGTGGTGGAGGCGCACGCCACCTGGCGCGGCATCGTGCAAACAGCGGAGTCCGTGCAGGCCGATCTGATCGTGATGGGCTCGCATGGCCGCAGTGGTCTTGAAAAACTGGTGTTGGGCAGTGTCACTCAGGCGGTGCTGTCAAACACCCAGTTGCCGGTGCTAGTGGTCCGTGAGTGATGAAATGAAAAAACCACCAGCCCGTTGTGTGATGGTGCTTGGCACCACCAGCGGCGCTGGCAAAAGTTGGTTGACCACCGCCCTGTGTCGCTACTACGCCCGTCAGGGCTTAAAAGTGGCACCTTTCAAGGCCCAAAACATGAGCAACAATGCTCGCGTGGTGGCGGGGTGGGGCGCACAGGCAAGCGGCGAGATTGGCAGCGCGCAGTATTTTCAGGCGCTAGCGGCCCGTGCCGTGCCCGAGGTGCGGATGAACCCGTTGCTGCTCAAGCCTGAGCACGACACCCATAGTCAGGTGGTGCTGATGGGTCAGGTTGATGCTGAATTGACGGCGATGCCGTGGCGTGGGCGTAGCCTCAAAGTCTGGCCGCATATTGCTGCTGCGCTCGACGCCTTGATCGCCGAGAACGATGTGGTGGTCATCGAAGGTGCCGGTTCGCCGGCCGAGATCAATCTGTCCAGCAGCGACATCGTCAACATGCGCGTGGCCTTGCACAGCCAGGCGGCCTGCCTGCTGGTGACCGACATCGACCGGGGCGGCGCCTTTGCCCATCTGTACGGCACTTGGGCGCTGCTGCCTGAAAACGAGCGGGCGCTGATTCAGGGCTATGTCTTGAACAAGTTCCGCGGCGATGCCAGCCTGCTGGCGCCCGCGCCCGAGAGGCTGGAACAACTTACCGGCGTCCCCACCGTTGCCACCTTGCCAATGTGGTGGCAGCATGGGCTGCCCGAAGAGGATGGCGTCTTTGATGACCGTAGCACCGTTAAAGGCGCGGTGCGGCTGACGGTAGCGGTCATAACCTACCCGCGCCTGAGCAATTTGGATGAATTTCAACCCCTCAAAAATATACCTGGTGTGCGCCTGCAGTGGGTCCGTAGTCCTACTGAGCTGGCCGGGCTGACGCCTACCGACTGGCTTGTTTTACCCGGCTCCAAGCACACCAGTGGTGACTTAGCGTGGTTGCGCCAGCAGGGGTTGGACGGCGCGATTGCACGTCATGCCGGGCAGGGTGGCGCGGTGCTGGGAATTTGCGGTGGACTGCAAATGTTGGGCGAGGCGCTGGTTGACCCGCACGGTATTGATGGCAATGCATCGGGGCTGGGGCTGTTGCCATTGGTGACGGTATTTGAAGCCGACAAAACCGTACAGCACACCCATGCCGCTTTTTCGTCCGACTTGGTCGGGCCCTGGGCAGCGCTCGCCGGTGTGGCAGTGACCGGCTATGAAATTCACCATGGCCAAACGCAGCAGCATCCGGCCATGGCAGCCGCTGGCGACGTGGCACAAGTTGCCATGCCGGGCGGGCTGGGCTGGCAAAATGGGACAGGTAATGTGATGGGCCTGTATCTGCACGGTCTGTTTGAAGACCCTGCCGCCTTGCAAGCCCTGTTTGGCGCCCGTATGTCAGGTCCGGTACCCACGCTAGACTTGGTATTTGATGGCTTGGCCGACTACATTGAGCAGCATTTCCAACCTGGCGTTCTGGCCAGTCTGATCGGGCGTGAGGACGCCTCAATTTTACCATCCCACTTAAAATCCGCCGTATGACGACTTTTTTGCCTCTACTTGCCGATCTCGCTCTGCCCGCGCTCACTGAAGTGTTGCAACACAAACTCAATAACAAGACTAAACCTCTGGGTTCGTTGGGTCGATTAGAGTCCTTGGCCTTGCAGTTGGGTGAAATCCTGGGTACCGAGTTGCCAGTTTTGGTGGCGCCGCAAATGGTCGTTTTTGCGGCGGACCATGGTTTGACGGTACGCGGCATTTCGGCGTTTCCCAGTGACGTGAGCTGGCAAATGGTGGAAAATTTTTTAGCTGGTGGCGCTGCCGTGAGTGTGCTCGCGCGGCAAAACGGCATTAGCCTGACGGTGGTGGATTGCGGTGTCAACCACGATTTTCTGGTTGGGCTGCCCGCCGGTACGCTGCGACCCGGCTTGTTGGTGCGTAAGGTCGTGGGGGGAGAGCAGGGTACGGCCGACTCGTCCACGCAACCGGCTATGACCACCGACCAATGCTTACAGGCGCTGTACAACGGTCAACAGATTGTGAAAGCTTTGCCCGGCAACGCTTTGCTGCTGGGCGAAATGGGCATTGGCAATACCTCGGCGGCATCATTGTTGCTGGCTCGTCTCACGGGTCTGGATATTGAAGTTTGCACCGGTGCCGGGACTGGCTTGGATGCGTCCGCCGTGCAACACAAAACAGCCGTTTTGCGCGAGGTACTGGCCCGTCACCCCGAGGCCATAGCACCGCTTGATGCACTGGCTACCTTGGGGGGCTTTGAGATTGCCACGATGGTCGGCGCCGTGTTGCAAGCAGCCTATGAGCGGCGTGTGGTGGTGGTGGACGGCTTTATCGCCAGCGCGGCCGTGCTGGTGGCGCACGCCTTGCAACCGCTGGTATTACAGCGTTGTGTATTTGCCCACCGCTCGGGCGAGCGCGGTCATGAATTTATGTTGCAGCACCTCGGGGTGCAAGCTCTGCTTGACTTAGGTTTGCGTCTGGGCGAAGGCTCGGGCGCGGCGCTAGCCTGGCCGTTGCTGCAGTCAGCCTGCACGGTGTTGCGTGAGATGGCCAGCTTTGAGGCGGCCGGTGTATCTGAAAAAATGCAAGCGGCCACCAACGGCGCATGAGCTATTGGCGCCAGAGTATTCGGAATTACCTGCTGTCTCTGCAGTTTTTTACCCGTATTCCGGTCACCGGCCGGTTGGCCGATTGGGTCGGTTTCAGCCCGGCGATGTTGCGTGCCAGTGCTGGACATTTGCCGGGCGTGGGTTGGCTTGTCGGGGGCTTGGTGGCCGCTTTCACAGCGCTGTTGCTGGTCGGGTTGCCGGTCGGCGGTTTCTCGCCGCTGGTGGTAGCGGTCTGGGGCACAGCTTTCGGCGTGTTGCTCACAGGCGCATTCCACGAAGATGGTCTGGCTGATGTGTTCGACGGCCTGGGTGGCAGCCTGGACCGGGACCGCGCGCTGATCATCATGAAAGACTCGCGGGTGGGGGCCTTTGGTGTGATCGCCTTGGGGCTGGCGTTGCTGGCGAAGGTGTCGTTGCTGGCCTTGTTGGGCTCGGTCAGCGCGACCTTGCTATGCAGTGCTCTGTTTTTGGCCCACGTGGTGTCGCGCACCTGGCCGCTGTTATTGATTCGGCTGATGCCCCATGTGGGCGATGTGGTCAGTTCCAAATCTAAGCCGCTGGCCGATCAGATCAGTCTTGCCAGCCTGGGCACGGCTTTGCGCTGGTTTTTGCTGGCGCTGGTCCTTGTGGGTTATTTGCAATGGACCCCGTATTTAATCGCTTTTGGCGTTGCTTTGTTACTCTCCTGGCTAGCCTTTCTGCTGATGTGGCGCTGGTTTTGGCGGCGCCTGCAGGGCTTTACCGGCGACTGCCTGGGCGCCACGCA
>JBLHZH010000156.1:0-6148 GCA_047629695.1 Rhodoferax sp. | reverse complement strand
TACCTCCATGCTCACCTCTTTGCCCCTGCTTGCCCGCGGCAAGGTGCGTGACAACTACGCCGTCGGCGACGACCGCATTCTGATGGTCGCCAGCGACCGCTTGAGCGCCTTTGACGTCATCATGGGTGAGCCCATTCCCGGCAAGGGCGCGTTACTGACGCAGATGGCGTTGTTCTGGTTTGAGCAACTGGGGCCCAATGGCCTGAATCTCTGTCCGACTCACCTGACCGGCGAAGCGCCCGAAAGCGTGGTGACGGCCGTTGAAATCCCGCAGGTGACGGGGCGTTCGATGCTGGTCAAGCGCCTCAAGCCGCTACCGGTGGAAGCGGTGGTGCGCGGTTACCTGGCCGGCAGTGGCTGGGCCGAGTACCAGCAGAACCAGGCCGTCTGTGGTGTCCCCTTGCCCGCCGGGCTGAAGAATGCCTCCCAACTGCCCGAGCCGATTTACACGCCGGCGGCCAAGGCGGCAGCCGGTGACCATGACGAAAACATCACCTTTGAGCAAACGGTCGACATGATTGGACTGGATCTGGCGACCCGCATCCGCGATATCAGCATCCAGATTTATAAAGCGGCGAGTGAGATTGCGGCCAAAAAAGGCATCATTATTGCCGATACGAAGTTCGAATTCGGGCTCGATGCCGACGGCACGCTGACCCTCATGGATGAGGTGCTGACGCCCGACTCCTCTCGTTTCTGGCCGGCCGAGAGCTACCAGGAAGGCATCAACCCGCCCAGCTTTGACAAGCAGTTTGTGCGCGACTGGCTGGAACAGGCTCAAGTCGACGGTAAGCCTTGGAGCAAAACTCCACCGGCGCCACGCGTGCCCAACGAGGTGATTGCCAAAACCGCTGCCAAATACCAGGAAGCGATGTCCCGCCTGATGGACTGATCAGTCGGTCATCGCTGCCAGTTGCCTCTTCAGCTGAGCGTTCTCGGCGCTGAGGTCTGTAATGGTTTGCTGCAACCGGGCAATCAGCGCGTCAGATACTTCAGCGCTGGCGCCAGGTTTTCCATCTGATTCGGCTTCAGGCTTGGCACGGGTCCCAGCCTTGGCGGCGCGGACCTGGCGGGCGGCTTGTTGCAATTCTTTTTTACCACCTGCCACTGCCGCCACCTGCTCGGAGGTTGGCAGGGAGGCTACCGTGGCTGCAGCATTGATTGAGATGGTGCCCGACTTGACGGCGGCCACCAGTTCGGGCGCTGCCGACTGCTGGATTTTTTCAATCTGACTGATGGTATTGCTGCTGATGCGGGCTGAGCGGGCAATCGCATCGCGCGTGAGCGCCGGTGCCGGGGCTGGCGAGGCGGTTGCCTCTGATGCCTCAACCGCAGGCGACGTTCGCGTACTCAAAATGTCTTTTTTACGCAGGGCCAGTACGCCGCGCTGAAAGTCCGAGACGCTGCGCCGACCCAGGTGCTGGTCAATCATCCATAAGTGAACATCGTCGAGCGACTTGAACTGCTGGTTTTGCACCGTGTTGAAGGCGATGCCGTGCTGTCTGCAAATGCGGTAGCGGTTGTGCCCGTCCACCAGCACATCGCCCCATAGCACCAGTGCGTCGCGGCAGCCCTCAGCCAGCAAGCTGCGCTCCAGCGCCTTGTGTTCTTCAGGGGTGAGTGGGTCGATGTAGGCAAGCAGTTCGTCGTTGACCGTGATGTTCATGGGTAGCAGGCACTCAGATAAGGGAAAGGGCCACTATTTTAGTGAGGCTTCGGTTTTTCACGGGCTTTATGGTGACCCTTACACTTAAGGTTCACTTTACGGACCCCGACGCGACCCCATGGACTTATTTATTTTACTGATCTTGATTGCCTTCGGGGCTTATATTCTCAAATCAAAAGACCAGAAACGGCGCATTGCCTTGCTGGGAGAGCACCTTGGGCAGTACCAGATTGAAAAACTCATGGAGACCCTGACGCAGGGCTACCTGCGGGCGCTGGCCGAACCGGAGGCCGAGCGCCGGACGCAGATTTGGCAACTGTTGAGCAGCTCCGAGGAGGCGCTGTGTGCCCAGTTCAACCGCTTTGTGGCCGAATTCGCCAAGGTCGATGAGGCCCAGACACGCGTCAGCAAACTGGCGTTTGCCCTGCCGTTTGCCGATCAGTTGTTTCCGGGGAATACCTTTGACGTACGCAAAGCCCTCAAAATTCATGCACAGGGCCTTACCGAGGCGGTGCAAAACAATCGCCAGCAGAGTGACCGGGACAAGGCCTTTACGGTGTCGGCTGAACTGTTTTTGATGCAACACACCTGTCACTGGTTTTGTCGCTCCAAAACGGTGGCCTCCATGCGTATCCTGGCCCGCCACAAAACTGCTTACGCACAACTGGTGGCCTCGGTGTCACCGGCGACGCGCAAGGCTTACAACCGCCTGGTTGGCGAGTGAACCGTTGTCTCCAGCGAGGCTTCCGGCCCAAATCCCAGTGCCAGTGCGCCGCGCAGATAGGCGATAAAGACCGTGACAGCACGCGGCACGTGGGCGGAGTAAGGGCGGATGGCGTACAGCTGTTCGGCAAACGCACCGACTGGCTTGTAGTGCGGCAGCACCTGTACCAGCGTGCCGTCCTGCAGGCTGCTTTGGGCACTGAAGTCCGGCAGCAGCGCGATGCCCAGACCGGCGAGGGCGGCGTCGCGCAAGGCTTCGCTGTTATTGGCCGTGAGGGCGCCCGAGACTGGCACCGTGAGGCGTTCAGTCACGTGTTGCGGATCTGCCGATTCAAAGGTCCAAGCCGCTGTGCCCTGGGTGCGCGGGTAGTGCAGGCAACTGTGGCTGCGCAAGTCCTCGGGTGTGGCGGGCAGTCCGCGGCGCCGCAAGTAGGGCTGACTGGCCACCAGCACCGAATGGGTGGTGCATAGGGTCCAGGCCACATGGGTGTCGGGCGGGGCGGCGCTGTGGCGGATCGCTAGGTCAAAACCTTCGGTGGCGAGTGAGCTGATGTGGTCGGACAGGTCCAGCTCCAGTCGCACCTCGGGGTAGTCATTCAAAAATTCGGCCAGCCGAGGCACCAGTTGCTGGCGTGCGAAGGCCACCGGGGCGGTGATACGCAGGCGCCCGCGCGGCAGGCCCACCAGATCTTGCACCTGGGCAAAGCTTTGCGCGATCTGCTCGAACTGGCCCCGGGTCTCATCCACCAGGCGGGCCCCGGCCTCGGTCAGTCGCACGCTGCGCGTGGTGCGCTGCACCAGCGTGACGCCCGCGCTGTGCTCCAGTTCGGCAATGTGCTGGCTCATGGCGGCCTTGCTGACCCCTAGGCGGGCGGCGGCAGCGGTGTAACTGCCTTGCTCGGCGAGCACGGCGAGCCAGTGCAGGTGGCGCCAGAGGTCATTTATTTTTTGCTCTTTCATAATTCTATTGTTCACTATTTTGAACAATAAGTTCAGCTTACAGGTCTTGCTGTAATGCGCCATGGTCTCTAAACTGAAGACTTAAAGCCGTTTGATGACCTATAACCCGCGAGAGACACGCCATGCAACACACTGCCGATACCACCGAAGTCGCCCAATACATCCAGGGTGCCCGCACCGTCGGCAGTGCCACGCGCACGCAAGCGGTTTACAACCCGGCTACCGGCGCTGTAGTGCGTCAGGTGCGCCTAGGCAATGCCGCTGACATTGATGCCGCGGTGGCCTCGGCCAAGGCCGCTTTTCCCGCCTGGTCGGATACGCCGCCGATTCGCCGTGCCCGCGTGCTGTTCAAGTTTCTGGAGTTGCTCAACCTGAACAAAGACGCGCTGGCGCACCTGATTACCGCCGAGCATGGCAAGGTCTTCACCGATGCACAAGGCGAGGTGGCACGCGGCATTGATATCGTCGAGTTCTCCTGTGGTATTCCCCAGTTGCTCAAGGGTGACTTTACCGACCAGGTGTCCACTGGCATTGACAACTGGACGCTGCGCCAGCCCCTCGGTGTGGTGGCCGGTATCACGCCGTTCAACTTTCCCGTGATGGTGCCGATGTGGATGTTCCCGGTCGCTATTGCGGCGGGCAACACCTTTGTGCTCAAACCCAGCCCGATCGACCCCAGTGCCAGCCTGTTCATGGCTGACCTGCTCAAACAGGCCGGTTTGCCCGATGGCGTCTTTAATGTGGTTCAAGGCGACAAGGAGGCGGTCGACGCGTTGCTGGTACACCCCGACGTCAAAGCGGTGAGCTTTGTCGGTTCGACGCCGATTGCCAACTATATTTATGAGACCGGTGCCCATCATGGCAAGCGCGTGCAGGCCCTGGGTGGTGCCAAGAACCACATGGTGGTGATGCCAGATGCCGACATCGATCAGGTGGTGGATGCGCTGATTGGCGCTGGCTACGGCTCGGCCGGCGAGCGCTGTATGGCGATCTCGGTGGCGGTGATGGTGGGTGATGTGGCCGACAAAGTGCTACCCAAACTGATTGAGCGCACCAAGGCCCTCAAGGTGCTCAATGGCACCAATCTGGCCGCTGAAATGGGCCCGATCGTGACGCCAGCGGCGCATGCCCGCATCACCGGTTACATCGACCAAGGCGTCAATGAAGGCGCGCAATTACTGGTGGATGGCCGTAACTTTGATGCCGCCAACACCGGTGAGGGTTGTGAAAAAGGCTTCTGGATGGGCGGCACGCTGTTTGACCACGTGACCCCCGAGATGCGCATTTACAAAGAAGAAATCTTTGGCCCGGTGTTGGCTTGCGTGCGGGTGCCGGACTTTGGCACGGCCGTACAACTGGTCAACGACCATGAGTTTGGCAACGGTGTGGCCTGCTTTACCCGCGATGGCAATGTGGCGCGTGAGTTCAGCCGGCGCATTCAGGTCGGCATGGTCGGCATCAACGTGCCGATTCCGGTGCCCATGGCCTGGCACGGCTTTGGCGGCTGGAAGCGCTCGCTGTTTGGCGACATGCACGCCTACGGCGAAGAGGGTGTGCGTTTTTACACCAAGCAAAAATCCATCATGCAACGCTGGCCTGAAAGCACGCCCAAAGGCGCCGAGTTTGTCATGCCTACGGCCAAATAAGGGGCCGGACATTACAAGCAGCCCCACCATTAACTTTTTGCCTTGGCGAGCGCAGCGCGGCAATCCAGCGGTCATGGACTGCCATGGCCTGCGGCCTCGCCGCGACGAGAGTACTGGGGTACTTTCCCGACTTCCAGGCGGGCGAGTTTGATGGGGTCGGGCGCGCCCCATGCGGTGGCCCGCCTGCGCGAGGCGCGTCTGGCGCGCCGCGATAAGCCCTTTGTGGCCCGAGGTTCGCGCGCGCCGCGCTGCCCCGGCTGCCGGGTCATCTTCAGCCATTGTCTGTGTGCCTTGCGGCCTCAGGTGCCAACCCGGGCTGGCATGTGCCTGATCATGTGCGATATCGAACCTCTAAAACCCAGTAATACTGGCTGGCTGATTGCCGACGCGGTGACTGATACGGTCGCCTTTGGCTGGTCGCGTACCGAAGTCGACCCAGCCTTGCCAGTCCTGCTGGCGGACTCGCAGTGGACCCCTTATCTGGTGTTTCCCGGTGAGTTTGTGGAGGCCTCGCGCGTGGTGACCGAGGTGGCGCAGGTCGCCGGCAAGCGTCCGCTGTTTGTTTTGCTCGATGCCACTTGGCCGGAGGCGCGCAAGATGTTTCGCAAAAGCCCCTACCTCGACCATCTGCCGGTGCTGAGTCTGCAACCCGAACAGCTCTCGCGCTACCGCCTGCGCCGCTCAACCCGCGAGGACCACCTGTGTACCTCCGAGGTGGCCGCCCTGTGCCTGGCCCTGGCTGGTGAAGCGCACGCCGGGGAGACGCTGACGACCTATCTGGAGGTCTTCTCCAGCCATTACCTGAGTGCCAAACAGTCGATACCGCCCGACTGGGAAGACGCGGCGCACCAGCGCCTGCGTGCCCTGGCCGGTGTTGTGCCGGTCGTTGAATTTAAGGTGAACCTAGAGCAAACGGAGGTCACTTGGCTGGACGCCGGGAAAGACGTTGTCGAGCTGGCTGGCGCTGAGTCCGTACTGGCGCTGTAGCAGTTCGCCCAGCAGGGCGCGGTACTCGTTGAGGACCGGAAAATCGCGGTTCTGAAACAGCGTGCTTTGCGTCACGGGCAATTGTTCTCCCACCCCCTGGCGGCCGCGCACGCTGCCGCCCATCATCCAGAATACCGAGCCATGCCCATGGTCGGTGCCCTGGTTG
>JBLHZH010000155.1:0-6180 GCA_047629695.1 Rhodoferax sp. | reverse complement strand
CGTCCACGCCACACCCACCGGCATAAAGCGCTGTGACGAGTCCAGCGCCACATCGGCTTCCGCCTTACTGCCGATGCGCCACAGCAAACTCTCCCGCTTCAGGCGCGCGCCGCCACAGACACCGCACGGCGTATAGCTGCGGTACTTGGACAGCAGCACGCGAATGTGCATCTTGTAGGACTTGGTTTCCAGGTACTCAAAGAAGCGCTTGATGCCAAACCAGTGCTGGTTCCACTTGCCGTTCCAGTTAGGCGAGCCGTTAATGACCCAGTATTGATGCTCCGCACTGAGCTGGTACCAGGGCGTATCACGCGGAATGCCAGCGGCCTCGGCATGGCGCATCAAGTCGTCCTGCGCCTCTTTCCAGGCCGGGGTTTGCATCGGCTTGACGGCGCCAGCGCGCAAGGTCAGCTTGTCGTTGGGAATTACCAGCCCGTAATCGACGCCAATCACACGCCCAAAGCCCCGGCAGGTGTCGCAGGCGCCGACCGCTGAATTGAAAGAAAAAGCCGATGCAATCGGGTCGGCATACCGCACATCGCTGTCCGGACAATGCAGGCCAGTCGAAAACTTCCAGATCGCCAGCGGCTCAGCCCCGGCGCCGAGCTGGTAGACCGCCAAACTGCCGCCACCGTGCTTGAGTGCGACCTCAATCGCCTCTAGCGCACGGGCGCGCGCGGCGCTGCCAAGACGAAAACGGTCGGCCACCACATCCAGCACCTGACGCGGGCCGGTCAGTGTCGCCACCTCGCGCTGCGCCTGCACCTTGGTAAAACCACTGACTGACAACCACTGCTCAACCTCTTCGGGCCGGGTGTTGACTGGAAGCTCAACAGAGAACGTCACCGCCAGACGTGAGTCAAGGACGCCATCGCGTTGCCGCAACTGCGCATAAATGGTCTCCGCCGAGTCATGGCGTACGGCTTGCGCGGTCTCGCGGTCAAACAATTGCGCACCCCTCGCAAACAGCAGCTTCAGGTGGTCATTGAGTTCAGTCATGGTGCCCACCGTGGAGCGCGACGAACGCACCGGGTTGGTCTGGTCAATGGCAATGGCCGGGGGCACGCCCTCCACCTTGTCCACCGCCGGCTTGTCCATACGGTCCAGAAACTGGCGGGCGTAGGCCGAGAAGGTTTCCACATAACGTCGCTGGCCTTCGGCAAACAGGGTGTCAAACACCAGACTCGACTTGCCCGAGCCGCTGGGGCCGGTCACCACAGTCAATTCGCCAGTGCGGATGTCGAGGTCAATGTTTTTGAGGTTGTGCTGGCGAGCGCCGCGAATGCGGATGAGACCGTGTGGCATATAGAGAATGTCTTTCCTGTGAGAGCCAATCATTCTAGGCAGTCAGCAATACCGCAGGAGCCCGCTATAGAACTACGGGCAGCGCCAAGCGGGATTTGCCTTTGCAAGCGCAGCAATTCAGAAAATCATGGACTGCCACGGCCTGTGGCCGCGCAGAGACATGGACCTTGGCGTCTTTGCGAGTGCAGCGTGGCAATCCAGGTCTCCTTTCCACCTCATATTTATTTGATAAAAATTAACACCCTTCAATAGGCATAAAAGTGCCTCTTTCAAAGATTTTCTTACGCCTAACTTGCTGTTTTTCCCGCGTATTCTCAACACCTAAGTGTTAACCCTTACATGGATTTTCTCCATGCGAAATGGTCACAAAAATACAATAAATCGGTCGCCGGCTAGCCCCCAGTTCCCCTCTTTTCGTAAGGCATTGGTCAGCACCTCTTTGCAGAATTGCGCCGTGTGTAAATTGCACATCTTTTAGCCCTTTACTTCACCCCAACTTAAGGAAACCCGCATGAGTGATCCGGTGGCCGACAAAATACAACAACATCCGAAATACCTTGAGCTTCGGAAAAAACGCAACAGCTTCAGCTGGACTCTGACCATTCTGATGATGGTCGTCTATTACGGCTACATCGCCCTGATTGCATTTAATAAGCCGTTTCTGGCACAGCCCATCGGCACCGGCGTTACCTCCCTGGGTATTCCCATTGGAATGGGCATCATCGTGTTCACCATTTTAATTACCGCGCTGTATGTGCGCCGTGCCAACACCGAGTTTGATTCGATGACGACTGATATCCTGAAGGATGTATCCAAATGAAAATGGCAAAAGCAACTTTTGCAGTCCTGCTGATGCTGCTGGCCGGGACGGCGCTGGCCGCCGGCGGGGACCTCGGACAAGTTGAGAAACAACCCGTCAACCTGGTTGCTATTAGCATGTTTGCGGGCTTTGTTCTCTTGACGCTGTTCGTTACTAAATGGGCCGCCGCCAAGACCAAGTCAGCCGCTGACTTTTATACCGGTGGTGGCGGCATCACCGGCTTCCAGAATGGTCTGGCGATTGCTGGCGACTACATGTCAGCGGCCTCTTTTCTGGGTATTTCGGCTGCCGTCATGGCTTCCGGCTATGACGGTCTGATTTACTCCATCGGCTTCCTGGTCGGTTGGCCCGTAGTCACCTTCTTGATGGCAGAGCGCCTGCGCAACCTAGGCAAATTCACGTTTGCCGACGTCGCCGGTTACCGCTTCCAGCAAAAACCCATCCGGATTTTTGCGGCCTCCGGCACGCTGGTCGTAGTTGCTTTCTACCTGATCGCCCAAATGGTCGGCGCCGGTGCCCTGATCAAACTACTGTTCGGCCTAGACTACTGGCTGGCGGTCGTGCTGGTGGGGGCACTGATGATGATTTACGTGCTGTTTGGCGGCATGACGGCCACCACCTGGGTACAGATTATCAAGGCGGTGATGCTACTGTCAGGTGTTACTTTCATGGCCTTCATGGTGATGCAACAGTACGGTTTCAGTTTTGAAGCGTTGTTTGCCAAAGGCGTTGAAGTCAAGACCCAACTCGCCATCAACGGCGGCAAAACACAAGTCGATGCGGCCGCCATTGGCTTGGCGATTATGGGACCCGGCGGCTTTATTAAAGACCCGATTTCAGCCATCTCTTTGGGTATGGCCCTGATGTTCGGCACCGCAGGCTTACCACACATTCTGATGCGCTTTTTCACGGTACCTGATGCCAAGCAAGCCCGTAAATCGGTGCTCTGGGCGACCACCTGGATTGGCTACTTCTATGTGCTGATTTTCATCATCGGTTTTGGCGCGATTACGCTGGTTTTGACCAATCCTGAGTTTGCTGATACCGCCAAAGGCATCATCAAGGGCGGTGGCGGTTCTGCCAATATGGCTGCCGTGCTGGTGGCAAAAGCCGTCGGTGGCAATGTCTTCTTCGGCTTTATCTCCGCCGTCGCCTTTGCCACGATTCTGGCAGTGGTGGCGGGTCTGACCCTGTCAGGCGCTTCTGCGGTGTCGCATGACATCTACGCCACCATCATCAAAAATGGCAAGGCTGACAGTGACTCCGAGCTGAAAGTCTCGCGTATGACCACGCTGGCCCTCGGCGTCATTGCGGTGGTTCTTGGCATTGCGTTCGAGAAGCAAAACATTGCATTCATGGTGTCATTGGCTTTTGCGATTGCCGCTTCGGCTAACTTCCCGGTGCTGTTCATGGCCGTGTTGTGGAAAGACTGCACCACGCAGGGTGCCGTGATTGGCGGCTTCCTGGGCCTGATCTCTTCGGTTGCCCTGACCGTCGTGTCACCCTCGGTTTGGGAAGCCACACTGGGCAATCCTAAAGGCTCAGCCTGGTTCCCTTACTCCTCGCCCGCTTTGTTCTCCATGATCATCGCGTTTGTCGGTATCTGGTTGTTCTCGATTCTGGACCGCAGTGCCAACGCCACCCGCGAACGTGCGGCCTTCCCGGCGCAGCAAGTGCGATCGGAAACCGGCTACGGCGCCTCGGCTTCTTCGGGCCACTAAACCACCTGCGCCGCGGCGGGCTTCGGGCCTGCCGCTGGCCCACCATCAACCGGGCCTGACACCCGGTTTTTTTTCGCCTTGCAACGGCGACAGACCGGCGAGCACGATCGTCAATAATGGGAGGCGACCTTCGGGTCTGATTACTTTCAGAATCTCTTTTTTAAAGGCGCCCTCATGCAGACCACCCTCACGATTCCTCCGTTTCACCTGGCTTTTCCCGTGCACGATCTGGCCGCCGCGCGCAGCTTTTATGGCGACTTGCTGGGCTGCCCGGAAGGCCGCAGCTCACCGGACTGGATCGACTTCAACTTTTATGGCCACCAGATCGTGGCCCATCTGGCCCCCGGCGAGACCGGCCATAAAACCACCAGCGCAGTCGACGGCCATAACGTGCCGGTACGCCACTTTGGCGCGGTCTTGCCAATGGCCCAGTGGCAGGCCCTGGCCGACAAGCTGACGGCGGCCGACACCCCATTTGTCATTGAGCCCCACATCCGCTTCAAGGGCGAAGCCGGCGAGCAGGCCACCATGTTTTTCATGGACCCGTCGGGCAACGCCATCGAGTTCAAGGCCTTCGCCGACCTCGAAAATTTATTCACCAAATAAACAGGCTTCGTCTCTGCGAGACGTGGCGCGGCAATCCATAAAGTCATAGACCACTGCGCTCGCAGAGATGAGAGGGGTTATGGGCCCGTCTGACGCTGCGCGCACAGGGTCAGCAAAGCGTCCTCAAACGAAAAGACGTCGAACTACCACACCAGCTTGTCATAGATGGGCCTCAAGACTGCGTGCAGGGCCGTACAGTTTTCCTCAACATACGCCAGTTCGGCGGTATCGCTCAACACCAGCAAAGTGTTCAGGGTGCTCAAAAGTACCGCCGGTGCGGCCAGATCGGTTGACCCACTCGCAGCGACCGGAGGCGCGGCCAGCAGCGCCGGCAACGCAGCCGCCAACTGACTTAGCGCCGCGTTGATGCCAGCCAGATCATCCTAGACCTCCGCTAATTTAAGGCCGACCGGCGCACTGGCCCGCAACCGGGCCTCCAGACCCGCTGCGAGGTCGGCCAGTGCTTGCGCGCCCAGCGTGCCGGCAGCGCCTTTGAGCTTATGGGACAGGCGCTGGGCGGTGGCGAAGTCGCCCGCCTACAAGCTGCGCGCCAGCTGGGCCACATCATCGGCATGCTGTGCGAGCAGCCGGTCCAGCAAGGTCAAGTATTTACCCGCCTGACCGCGCAAAGCCGATAGCCCGCACTCCAAGTTCAGGCTCGGCACACTGACCAACGCAGCCAACGCAGCCAGCCCAGCTTCAGTTCGCGCCCTGGGAGACCCGGCTCGGGTGAGGTTTCGGGCATCACGACCAAAGCGTCGCCCGGCGCCTGGGCCGACAACCACTTCAGTAAAGCGGTGTAGAACAGATCGGGCTCAAACGACTTGGTCGTAAAGTTGTTCATGCCCGCTGCCAGACAGATCTGGCGGTCATTGCCAGAATCGGCTTGTCAGCCCAGTCGGGCAGCTGCGAATCTGGCGCGTGGCCTGCAAACCATCCATACCCGGCATCTGTACATCCATCAGGATCAGGTCATAGGCGCTGGCCCCGGCTTCTACCCTAGCGACTACTTGCAGCCCATCGGTGGCAGTGTCCACCCGCATGCCCACCGCGTGCAGCAATTCTGCGGCGACCTCACCGCCCATCAACTCAGCCAGTCGCTTGGTAATCGGCAGCCCCAGGCCGGAACCGCCATAGCGACGTGTGGAGGATGGGTCAATCTGCTCAAAGACCTGAAACAGCCAGCCCTGTTACGCCAGTGCCACACCAATGCCGGTGTCGGCCACTTCAAAGCGCACCTGCAAGACATCGTTACGATCCTTAAGCAACTGGGCGCGTAACGCAATGCGACCGGTCTAGGTGAATTTAATGGCCTTGTTCACGTAGTTCAGCAGGGCCTGACGTAGGCGCATAGGGTCACCCCGCAACCACAGCAGCATGGCGTCGCTGTCCACCTCGAACTGCCGCCCCTTGGCCCACACCGACTCGCGGACTATAAAGGCCACATTGTCACAAACCGACGATAGGTGAAAGTCTGCTTCCTCAAGCGCCAGCTTGCCGGCCTCAATTTTGGAGAGCTCCAGAATGTCATTGCTGATGAACAGCAGGTGGCGGCTGGCGTTGTTTATTTTGTCCCGTCACTGTGCCTGCTGGGGCGTCACCCCGTCCCGGCGCAGCAGGTGATTGAGACCCCTGATGGCGTTCATGGGAGTGCAAATTTCACAGCTCATGTTGTTCAGGAAAACACTTTTGGCCCGGTTCGCCGCATCGGCCTGCTGGCGCGCCAGT
>JBLHZH010000154.1:0-6183 GCA_047629695.1 Rhodoferax sp. | reverse complement strand
GAAGCACTGCTGCCCCACATCACCCTCTATCCGGCCGTGCCCATGAGCATGCAACGCGTGGCCAATGTCGAGCGGGCCCAGATGCTGATCGAGAGCCCGTCCCGGGCCGCCCTACAACACTTTTTGAACGCCTGGCAGACGGTGCTGCATCACACCCGCAAGCAGCCGGAAGGCAAAGGCCTGATTCGCTGGGCGGTGGATGTTGATCCTTTGTCCATTTGAGTCTTTGTATAAATTAAAACTATTATTGTGTTTTTTATAATTTACTTTGCCAATTGCCTGGTGAGCTTTAACATTAAAGGTACTGGGTACAGCGGGAATGTGAATACAACCAACAGACTATTTGTCTCTGCAAGGTCGCAAGCCGTGGCAGTCCATAACTGTTAGATGGCCGTGCAGTATTCGTGATTACCAAGAGCCACGCCCACGCGGCAATCGCAAAGACGAGAAGTTAATGAATGCCAAGCAGAAGGGAATTTGAATGAAGAACACACATAGAGCCAGCAAGACCCTGAAGCAGTTCAAAATTTCGTTAGGTTTTGCCATTTGCGGCGGCGGCTTACTGGTCATACTGTCTCAGTTAGCCCTCTGGTATCCGGTTTAGCAGGACTGATTTTTATTTAAATTTGATAAATTTCCCTGCTCAACCCAACCTACTAATTTTTTATGTCTGCCCGAATAGGGTGGGCGTTTTCTAAGGTGCCTGGCTAAACCGTCAGTCACTTCGCGCTGACAAGCACGCCACCGCCTTTCAAAAGACCTATACAACTTATTGCTTCCGTCGGCTTGGTTGCCGTCGTTGTTCTTTGGGGCCTGCTATCGCCGGCCACACTAGACAATTTTTTCGGGCAGACGCTGGTAAGTTCCGCCACCGAGGCACTACCCTAGAAGTTTGTGCAGCGCCTGTCGCCAGTTTTCAACGTGCTGGCCATCATTGCCGCGGCGTTTGGCGTAGCCACCTCGCTGGGCATGGGTGCAACCCAAATCAACAGCGACCTGCCAATCAACACGTTTTCCCAAGCCGGCATCATCATTATCACCACTCTTTTATTCTTGGTCTCGGCCGTCAGCGGTGTTGGGCGCGGTATCAAATGGCGGTCCACCGGCAACCGGATACTGGCCGCCACTCTGGCCATGGCGGTACTGATTGTGGGCCCCACCATTGCCATTTTCAACACGTTTACCACCACACTGGGCGCTTACATCAGCGATGTTTGTCAGCATGAGTCTGCACATGACCTCGTTCCGGATCGACTCCTGGATTGGCAACTGGACGATTTTCTACTGGGCTTGGTGGCTTTCCTGGTCACCTTTTGTCGGCCTGTTCATCGCACGCGTCTCACGGGGACGCACTATTCGCCAGTTCATCGTCGGCACGGTGATGGCGCCGACCTTGGTCGGATTTGCCTGGTTCTCGATCTTTAGAGGCGCTGCCCTGTACATGGAGATCTTTCAGGGCGTGCCGCTCGGAGCTGCGGTCAGTGCTGACGTTTCAACAGCAATGTTTACGCTCTTTGACGCCCTACCGATGGGCGGCCTGATGTCGGTTGTGGCCACCGTACGGGTACTGGTGTCCTTTGTCACCTCAGGGGACTCCGCGACCCTGGTGCTGGCCATAATAAGCAGCGGCGGCAACCCGAACCCCAGCAACCGAGTCAAAATCATGTGGGGCACGCTGGCATCCGCTATTGCCCTGAGCTTGTTGTTTGCGGGTGGCCTCGAGGCGGTACAAACCGCCACCATTGTCTGTCTTCGCCCTACCGTTCTCGGTGGTACTGGGGCTGATGGCAATATCGGCAACCTGGGCCATTCACAAGAACTGGCATGCTGACCAGAAGCATGAAAAAGACATGCGCAAAAAAATGCGCGCACTCGTTCAGGGGTGAGTGCCAGCGGCGGACCCGGACGCGACGCGTTCAGATCAGCCAGGTCACGGTCAGCGAAAAGCTCACAAAAGAGACAGCGGTCGAGACCAGAATAATACGGGCAATGCGCCCGTTGTCAGCGCCAAAGCGCTCAGCCAGCAAAGACACATTGCTGGCACTCGGCAGCGCCGCCACCAACACCATCACGGTAAGTGCAAACGAACTCAAAGGCGCCCCCAGCGCCATAACCCCCGACCCCACAGTCCATACCAGCAAAGGGTGGATTAGCAGTTTGAGAGCAGCAACCGGTAGGTAATCGCGCTTCAAAAGCGGCGCACAGTGGTCACTAAGCGACTGCATTTGTGCGCGCGCCAGTACCGCGCCAATGGTGAAGAGGGCAACCGGCGAGGCTGCATCCGCCAGCAGGCCGACGGTTTGCATCACGGGCGGGGGTAGCTCAAAGTAGAAGGCTGAGGCCAATGTGCCCAACAAGATAGACCAGGGCATGGGGTTGAACAGCATGCCCTTGAGTGCATTTTTGGCAGCATAAGAAAAGCCATGCACCCCGGCCTCGTCCAGTCTTGACAGTGCAATGCAAAGCGAGGTGGTGATCAGCATGTCGACCATAAGGGTCACAATCACCGGCCCCGCAGCCTGCGGCCCGAGCAGGGCCAGCAGCAGCGGCACCCCCATGAAACCGGTATTGGGAAAGACGGCGACCAGGGCGCCAAACGAGGCGTCGTTCCAGCGAATGCGCGCATTCAGGCTGAGTGCCACCGTCAGGCCCACCATGGCGAGGGCACACACCAGATAAGTCAAAAATACACCGCCATCCAGCAGTTGCGCCAGCGGCGTGGTGGCACCAAACCGATACAACATGCACGGCAGAGCAAAAAACAGCACAAAGCTGTTGAGGCCCGGAATCGAGCCCAACGGCAGCAGTTGCCGTCGGGCGGCCAGGTAGCCGCACAAGACCAAGGCAAAGAAAGGAAAAGTGACAGAGATAATTTGCAGCACGTCAGCATTGTCCATGGACTTGGGGCGCAAACAACGGCCTCTGTATCATGGTCCGCTTCGCCCCAAGTATCTGCATGTCTTCCTCCCCCCCTTCCAGTGGCCTCAATCTGTCCCAACAAGAAGCTGTTAACTTCATGCACGGCCCCTGCCTGGTGCTGGCGGGTGCCGGCTCAGGCAAGACCCGTGTCATTACACACAAGATTGGCCGGCTGATCCAGGCCGGCTTGGAGCCGAGCCGGATTGCGGCCATCACCTTCACCAACAAAGCCGCCAGCGAGATGCGTGAGCGCGCCAAGGGACTGATCGGGCGCGCCGCCAGGGATGTCGTGATTTGCACTTTTCACGCCCTCGGTGTGCGCATGTTGCGCCAAGACGGCGAGGCACTCGGCCTGAAAAAAAACTTCTCAATTCTGGACAGCGATGATGTCACCGGCATCCTGAAAG
This sequence comes from Rhodoferax sp., assembly GCA_047629695.1. Lineage (GTDB taxonomy): Bacteria > Pseudomonadota > Gammaproteobacteria > Burkholderiales > Burkholderiaceae_C > Rhodoferax. The sequence goes on along the minus strand of JBLHZH010000154.1, from coordinate 2,857 downwards.
ACGCAGCTGGGTCAGTTGATATCGCCACCGCACGGGCTTGGCAGTGGGTCATCAGCGGCTGGAAAAACCAGGGGCTGAATGCCGAGGCGGCACAAGCGCTGGCCAAAGACGATAACGAACGCATCATCGCGCGTGTCATGGGACATTACGAAGAACGGCTCACGGCCTACCAGAGCGTGGACTTTGATGACCTTATCAGCCTGCCGCTCAAGCTGTTGCGAAATCATGCAGAAGTCCGGCAAAAGTGGCAGCAACAAATGGGCCATGTGCTGGTGGACGAGTACCAGGACACCAATGCCACGCAATACGAGGTGTTGCAACTGCTGGTCGGCGGTAACCCGGCGGCCGAGGCACGCTTTACCGCTGTGGGCGATGACGACCAGTCAATTTACGGCTGGCGTGGTGCCACGCTGGACAACCTGAAGAAACTGCCGGTCGACTTCCCGACCCTGAAGGTCATCAAGCTGGAGCAAAACTACCGCTCCACTAGCGCTATTTTGCGGGCCGCTAACAACGTCATTGCGCCCAACCCCAAGCTGTTTCCCAAGAACCTCTGGAGCGACCTGGGTGAGGGTGAGCCGGTGCGCGTGGTTGACGCCGATAGCGAGGAGCACGAGGCCGAACGCACGGTAGCCCGCATTCAAAGCCTGCGCGCCACCGGTCTGCCGCACGGCGGGCCACAGTACCAGGAGTTTCGTCACTTTGCCATTTTGTACCGGGCCAACCACCAGGCTAAAACTTTTGAGAAAGCACTGCGCAAGGCGCAGATCCCGTACAAGGTGTCGGGCGGTACCAGCTTCTTTGACCGGGCCGAGATCAAGGACCTGTGTGGCTGGTTCCGGCTCTGGATCAATAACAACGACGACCCGGCCTTTTTGCGCGCGATCACCACGCCGAAACGGGGCGTTGGTCACCAGACACTGAGTGCGCTGGGCCTCTTCGCCGGCCAGTACAAGGTCAGCCTGTTTGAGGCCCTGTTCTCTGCCTCGCTGGCAAGCGTGCTGAGCAGCAAGGCGCTGGGCAGCCTGCAAGAGTTTGGTCGCTACGTGAACGACCTGGAGTACCGGGCGCGCAGCACCATTGGGGCCGAAGATGCCCGCACCTTCCTGCTGGAGTGGCTCAAAGACATTGGCTACGAGAAGCATTTGTATGACGGTGAAGACAGTGAGAAAGTAGCCGCTGCGCGCTGGACCAATGTACTGGACTTTTGTGACTGGATGTCGGCCCGTTGCGGCGGCCAGCTCGACGATGCGGCCGGCGTCAGCAGCACCTACGAGTTCAAGTCACTGCTCGAAGTGGCGCAAACCGTCTCCCTGCTGTCGACCATCAGCGAACGCGAGAAAGACCGGGATGTGGTGACCCTGTCTACCTTGCACGCATCAAAAGGGCTGGAGTGGCCCCACGTTATGTTAGTGGGTGCTACCGAAGGTATGCTACCGTTCAAGTTGGGCGACGATGCCAACCCGACCGCTCAGACCGACGGCCCCATGAGCGTGAGTATTGTGGAGCGCCTGCAAGAAGAGCGACGTCTCATGTATGTGGGCATCACCCGGGCTCAGCGCAGTCTGGCAGTGAGTTGGACCCGTAAACGCAAAAAAGGACGCGAAATGATTGCCGCCCAACCCAGCCGCTTTATTGCCGAGATGGGACTCGACAAGGCCACCACCCGCGAAGATCCGCGTGCAAAACTCAAGGCCCTGCGTGCGGAGTTTGCACAAAAAGTCGCCGATGCTGCCGCCTTGACACAAACGCGGCCCTCATGATTCACACCTGCCACCCATGAAACACCACGTCAAACCGCCGCCTCCGCACCTGCCGGCGATCAAAACAAGCACCTGGTTCAGCGTCTTGGCAGGCGTTTTAAGCCTCTACCCGGCCCTCGTCCTCGCCCAAGACATCAACGCGGGCGGACCAGCTGCCGGTTGGCAGCACTGCGCGGCACTGACCGACACCCGTGATGCCCGCCTGAATTGCTTTGACCGCTGGGCGGCGCAGCAGCCGCAACCGTCAGCTATTGCAGCAATCCCGCGAGCGGCTTCAGCAGTGCAGCCAACAGCGGTCACAACGGCGCCAACGCCAGCGATGGAACCGGTACTGATCACCATGACCGCACCCCAGGCCCACGACTGTAAAAATCCGCAATTCTCAGAACTTTCACGCTTTTGGGAGTTGGAGGCCGGTAGCAATTGCGGTACCTTTGGCATCCGCGGCTACCGCCCCATCAGCCTGTCAGTGGTGACTTCTGACAGCGTCAATACCCAGCCCACCTCCACCACAGTGGGTCGCAGTGCGACCAGTCCCTTAGCCTATAGCAATAACGAGGTCCGCATCCAGCTGTCCGTACGAACGAAAATTGCCCAGGGCTTGCTGGTATCGGAAGGCTCGCTGCAGCGCGACTCGCTTTGGTTTGGCTACACCCAGCAGTCCTACTGGCAACTTTTTAATGGCGATCTGTCGCGCCCGTTTCGCAGCACCGACCACGAGCCGGAGCTAACGTACATTTATCCTTCAGACTTGAGACTGCCAGGCGGCTGGCGGATGCGCTACAGCGGCGTCAGTCTAGTGCACCAATCGAATGGCCAGGCATTACCGATGTCACGCAGCTGGAATCGCAGCGTGCTGATGGTCGGTATGGAAAAAAACAATCAGTTGAGGCTGCAGGCGCGTATTTGGCAACGTCAGGGCGAAGACCCGGCAAACGATGACAACCCGAACATCGCGGACTATATAGGCCGTGCAGAAATAGCGGGCTTCTGGAATGTCAATCAAAACAACCTGCTGGGCGCAACACTGCGCCACAATTTACGCAAAGAAGCCAAAGGCTCGGTGAGACTTGAATGGTTTAAGAATATTGGAG
>JBLHZH010000153.1:0-6241 GCA_047629695.1 Rhodoferax sp. | reverse complement strand
GGCTTTGCAGATGCGCCTCCACCTGGTTTTCGGTCTCCACCACAAAACCCAGGCTCAGTCGGTCGCCCAGTCGACCTGCCAGCAGGCCCAACCCAAAAGCCCCGGCGTACCACAACGGATTAAGTAGCGAGCGGCGCTGTCCAAGTTCGTCCAGGCGGGTCTGGGTCCATGCCAGGTGGTCGGTTTCTTCGACGCTGGCCTGGGTGAAATGTGCGCGCAACGCGCTATTTTTAGTGCTCAGCGCTTGCGCGGCGTAGAGCGCCTGGGCACAGATTTCTCCCACATGGTTGACCCGCATCAGGGCACCAGACTGCGCTTTTTCAGCGCTTGACAACTCGGCCGCCTCACCGGGCAGCGTCGGACAGGGCCGTGTGGCCCGGGGCGTGGTGAACAGGGTGCGCAGGGCCGTATCGGCAGTGATAAAGAATTTGTCCATGCAAGAGATTCTATTGATCTGCCCGTTGCTCTGTCTGCCAGCTGGTTATTGAGGGGGATTCAGGGTTTTCCCCTTGTTGCATGGCGGGTACACCCGGTAGTTATCCCTCTATCCGTTTTCCCATAAGTTCACTAATCTTCAGCAAGTCAGCCAAAAAAACGTGTTGAAAACGGTTTGACTATTTCTTAAATAATTATTCTTCGGAGATAAGATGAAACAATTAACATTGGTCGCTACCGCTGTGATGGGCTTGCTGTCCAGCGCTGCCATGGCTCAAAGTTCGGTGACCCTGTACGGTATTGTTGATGCTGCCGTGGTTCACACCACCAACCAGACCGGGGGCTCCAAGTTCGCGGTGGACGCTGGGCAATTGGCTTCCTCACGTTGGGGCATGAAAGGCAGTGAGGACCTGGGCGGTGGCTTGAAGGCCAACTTCGCCCTGGAAAGTGCCTTGTTCAACGACTCCGGTAACGTCGCTAGCGCCCTGTTTGATCGACAGTCCACAGTGGGCCTGTCAGGTGGTTTTGGTAGCGTCAATCTGGGTCGTCAAAACATTTTGGGTGTTGACTCCATTGGTATGGCAGACCCCATTGGTTTGGCGCATGCCGGTAGCAATCCCAATGTGGCATTCAGTGCCCTGAATGCCGGTTCTTTGTATGGTGATTTCGGCACCAATGGCCCAAGCGTTGCCGCCCTGCGCCAAAACAACTCCATTCGGTACATGACCCCCTTGATGTCGGGTTTCGGTGGCGCCTTGATGTATGGCTTTGGCGAGCAGCCGGGCAGTACTTCGGCACGTTCTTACGCTGGCATTTCGGGTTATTACACCGATGGCAAGTCGGGTGCTGCCCTGGCCTATGCGCAACTGAAAAATCAGGCCGATAACTCCACATTGACCCTGTGGGGTGGTGGCGCCAAGTACGCGATCAACAATAAGTTTGAGTTACGTGCCACCTACGCCCAAAATGAAGTCGACACCACCACCCGCAAGATCGCGGTGGCGGGCTTGGGCGTCAATTACACCGTGATGCCCGAGTTGACGTTGACCGGTGCTTACTACAACACCAAGCGCTCAGGCGACATCAGTGGCAAGGCCGATCAATTTGTGGCGCTGGGAAAATATGCCCTGAGCAAGCGGACCATTCTTTACGCCTCGTTGACCTATGCCAAGGCGGGTTCAGCTGCAGTGCAAGACACCAGCCTGGGTCTGATCACGCAAGTGGGTCAAACCACCGCCAACCGCACGGCACTGGGTATTTTGCATTCGTTTTAAGCAGTCCTAAACCACCGCCTCTGTGAGGCCGCTGGCCGTGGCAGTCCATGAATTTCTGGATTGCTGCGCTGCGCTGGCAAAGACGAAGTTATGAAAAAGAGCCCCGTAGGGCTCTTTTTCATGGTGCCAGCTGGCTGGCTTAAAAGCGGTGGCGAATGCCAAAGGCGACGCCGGTGCTGTCGGTGCCCGCTGAGGCGGTCACGCCGCCAATATAGCCGTTGCCGCCAGGTGCGACTTGCGCCAAGTTTTTGTTGTCGTACTGCACCAATACGGCGTTCAGGTCGGTCCGCTTGGACAGCGCATAGGTGTAAGCGGCACCGTAAGAGCGCACATCGGCGGCTGCGGGACGGTTGTCCTTGTATTGGTTGAATGCCAGCGAGATGGTGTTGAGGCCTGAGACATAGCGGTAGCCGATATGGGACAGCAGGCCGTCTTGCTTGAAGGCGTTGACAAAAGCGGTTTGAACCAGCATGGCGTTGGAGGCCCCGATCGCACCCGTCAGGGCGGGCGTGATGGCCGACAAGCTGGACGGGTTGTCATCTGTGATCTTGGCCACAAAGGCACTCACGGTGCTGTTGTTGCTGTAGTTCATGGACGCGCCCAGCACCGACGTGGTGAGCGACTTTTGGCCCAGTTCGTTATTACGGGTGTTGTGGCCAAAACCAAAGGCATAGGTGTCGGTCTTGTAATTGGCATTCATGCCGAGCAGACGGCTCTTGCTGGCGTCACCTGCAACTTCGCCGGCCGCGTACATCAATGAGCCAGAGATGCCGTCTTTCACGATGCGGTACGCCAGCGAGTTGGAGGTGCGAATCTCCAACACTGCCGGGAACGCCACAATTTGCCCAGCCGCTAGACCGGACTGCGTGCCCATGATGTCGTAGGTGGCCGAGGTCTCGAAGGCGGGTGTGTACTGGCGGCCCGCCAGAATGGCACCAACCGGCGTCACCACACCAATGAAGGCCTGGCGGTCAAACAAACGATTGCCATTGGCGCCCACATTGACGCCAAATTCATTGGCCAGTAAGGCATTGACGCCATTCACGGCGGGCTGAAAGGTTGTGGGCAGGCCCAGCAGGCTGGCACTTGAAAACTTGTCAGACAGTTGTGAGCTTGAAATCGGCCGGTTGCTGTTGGCGCCGGTGTCCAGTTCGACCCGGCTCTCTAGCGTGAACACGGTGCGGTAACCGCCACCCAGATCTTCATTGCCGCGCAGACCCCAGCGCGAGCCTTCCATGATGCCGCTGGCGATCTGCGTGACCGAGCCGCCCTTTAAACCGGTGACTTGGGTGATGCCAATGTCGGCGATGCCATACAGGGTGACCGATGACGTAGCCGTCTGTTGGGCGCTGGCCATACCGGCGCAGCACAGGGCGGCAGTGGCAGCGATGGCGCGCAGCGCCAGTGAACGGGGGCGGTGGCCGGGGCCAGAGGCAAGACGGTTTTGCATGAATTTCCTAAGAGTTTTACGTTTAATTAACAGGGATAAACTTGAAGCAGGTGACCAACAAGATATTTTGCTGAGCCACGGGGAGAGCAACAAGACGCTCAAGCGACAGAGTGGCTTTTTTAGGCATTTAAGTCACAGGTATTTACCCTTAGGTCTCGCTGCGGTGTGTGGCGCTGACTTGTTGCAATCTTGCAACGGAAGTGCTGATTTAAAAATTATTCAAGGCCTTTTCTTTGCCAAGCTCCTTCGCCTCTGTTTCAATACAGACAACTTCCTGAAACAGGAGGTTGGCCCTGGGATCCGAGACACTCGTACCGGAGCCCTTTGATTAACCTTGGAGTATTTTGAAATGAAAAAAACATTCGTAGCCCTGGCCGCTCTGGCTGTCGTATCTGCCGCTTCCGCTCAATCCAGCGTGACTCTGTATGGCGTTGCCGACACTTTCTTCGGCCAGACCAAAAGTGGCGTTGGCGCTGCTGAAACCACTCAGACCGTGATCAACACCAATGGTATCAACAGCTCGCGTTGGGGTGTTAAGGGTACTGAAGATCTGGGTGGCGGTCTGAAAGCCAACTTCGTGATCGAAAGCGGTTTCAACCTCGATAACGGCAATCAATCTGCTACTCAACTGTTCAATCGTCAAGCCTACGTTGGACTGTCGGGTAACTTCGGTGCTGTGAACATGGGCCGTCAATACACCGCTTATGACGCATTGCGCGGTGCGACCAACAACACATTTGATACCGCTGCTTTCACCCCTACGGGCGCAGTTTGGGGCTCTGGCGTTGCTGACTACAGCGGCCGCGTAGACAACTCCATCGGCTACATCTCACCTGAGTTCTCCGGAATCAGCGGTGCTGTGGTTCTGGGTCTGGGCGAGAACAAGACCGCCACGGTCGATGCCAACCAGAACCTGAGCTTGCACATCAAGTACGCTGCCGGCCCAGTGCTGGTCGGTTACGCTTACCAAGAGCAAAAAGTACAAAATGCTGCTGTGACTGGTACCGACAGCACCAAGTACAACCTGGTCGCTGGTTCGTACGACTTCGGTATGGTCAAGTTGACTGGTGGTTACAACACTGCCAAGGTCGCTGGTCTGTCTGACAAGGAATACCAAGTTGGTTTGAATGCACCTATCGGTGCTGCTGCCAATGTGGCAATTGGTTACTCCAATTCCAAGACCGACGGCCAAGTTGCTGCACTGAAAAGCCAGTCTTCCGGTTACAGCCTGGTTGGTCTCTATGACCTGTCCAAGCGCACTCGCCTGTACGCTGGTTACTCCAAAATGACTGCCGACACCGGCCCAGTTACAACTGGTAAGAGCTCCATCGTGGCTGTGGGCGTGCGTCACGCCTTCTAAGGTCAAGCTGGCTTAAGGCCAGTTTTGCTTTAGTCAAAAAAGCCGTCTGGTTCGCCAGGCGGCTTTTTTACTTTAAATTTGCCCTGAGCCTGTGTCGGGGTCAACCGAAGGTTATCAATGCCCACTTCAGTCATTCACCAGGGACTCAAGGTCCATGGGCATGCATTTGCCCATATCGCGGCATTTCACCCCGAGATCACGGCCTTACGGCGTGATTTACATGCGCACCCCGAACTCGGCTTTGAAGAGGTCTACACGGCGGGTCGGGTGCAACAGGCGCTGCGCTTGTGCGGGGTTGACGAGGTTCACACGGGCATCGGCAAAACCGGCGTGGTGGCGGTCATTCGGGGCCGTCAAAACAGGAGCGGTCGCCTGCTGGGCCTGCGCGCCGACATGGATGCGCTGCCCCTGACCGAGCACAACGACTTTGCCTGGAAATCTGCCAAACCGGGTCTGATGCACGGCTGCGGCCATGACGGCCACACTGCCATGTTGGTGGGCGCAGCCCGCTACCTGGCTGAGACGCGCAACTTTGACGGCACGGCGGTGTTGATATTCCAGCCGGGTGAAGAGGGTTATGCCGGCGCCAAGGCGATGATTGATGACGGCCTGTTTGACCGCTTTCCAGTTCAGTCGGTTTACGGCATGCACAACTGGCCCGCCATGCGGCCCGGCACCATCGGTCTCAACCCCGGCCCCATGATGGCGGCGGCTGACCGCATCACGATCGAAATTCTCGGCAAGGGTGGCCATGGCGCGCATCCCTACCAGACGGTGGACCCGGTGCTGGTGGCGGCGCACATCATCACGGCCGTGCAAAGCATTGTGTCGCGCAACGTCAAGCCGGTCGACAGTGCGGTGATCAGCCTGTGTGCCATGCACGCCGGAGAACTGGGCGCCATGAGCGTGGTGCCGGACCGCGCCACGCTGGTGGGTACGGTGCGCACCTTCAGCCCACTGGTGCAAAGTCTGGTGGAGCGGCGACTGCAGGAGTTGTGCAGTGCGGTGGCGCTGGGTTTTGGCGCGACCGCCACGGTGCGCTATGAGCGGCTTTACCCAGCGACGGTCAATACGCCCCAAGAGGCGCATTTTGCGGCCGACGTAGCGCAAAGTCTGGTGGGGCGCGACCGGGTAGTGCGTGACCTGGAGCCGAGTATGGGCGCCGAAGACTTCTCGTTCATGCTGCAGGTCAAGCCCGGCGCTTATCTGCGCATCGGGCAGGGTGAGGAGAATGGGGTGGGGGGCTGCTTTTTGCACAACAGCCGCTATGACTTTAACGATGCCATTTTGCCCCTGGGTTCGGCCCTGCATGCGAGCCTGGTCGAGCAGGGCATGCCAGTGGCGGTATCGGAACCGTCACCAGGCGTTCAGGTATAGCGTTTGCTGCGCAGGTTGTTTTTCATCTCGCGCAGCACCGGTTGCAGGGTGTTGCTGCCAATGCGCAGGGCCACACAGGTGGCCAAGATGTCAATGATCAGCAAATGCAGCAGACGCGACACCATTGGGCTGTAGCGGTCATAGCCCTCGGGGTGATCGGCCGCCAGGTGAATGTGGCCGGCGGCGGCCAGCGGTGAGCCGCTGGCGGTGATGACCAGCGTAGTGGCACCGTTTTTGCGCGCAATGTCGCAGGCGTCCATCAGGTCGCGGGTGCGTCCGGAGTTGGATATTACCACCACGCAGTCGCCCGACCCCATCAGGGTGGCGCTCATGACCTGCATGTGA
>JBLHZH010000152.1:0-6257 GCA_047629695.1 Rhodoferax sp. | reverse complement strand
TCAATAACATTCTGACGACGCTGAAGAAGGAAGGCTTTGTTGCAGCCACCCACCAGAAATGGTTTGGCACACTACCACCTGCCGACTCATCTAGTATCAAAGTCATGGACGCCCCCAAGTTGTAAACAGACTCAGGCAGAACAATTAACCGCCAAGCAGAACCCTTCATGAACCTGGTCGACACCTTTTTTAACTGGACTGTCTTTCGTGACGCATTGCCCATGCTATTGCAAGGGCTGTGGGTGACGGTCCAGTTGGGGCTCGTGAGCATTCTGGGAGGGCTGTTGACCGGTCTGCTCATGGCACTGTTGAGACTTTATGGCAGCGCCTGGATTCGTTCCTTGGCACGCCTTTATATTGATGTCTTCCGCTCTATTCCTTTGCTGGTTTTGCTGGTTTTGGTTTATTACGCTCTGCCCTTTGTCGGCATACGATTGACCTCGTTTACTTCAGCCGCACTCGCCATTACGCTGGTTTCCTGCGCCTACACAGCAGAAATTTTTCGGGCCGGCATTGAAGCCATCCCCAAGGGTCAGTTCGAGGCGGCCGATGCCATAGGGCTGGGATTTTTCAGCAGCATGCGCGATATCATTCTGCCGCAGGCTTTCAGAATCGTGATTCCCCCGCTGACAAGCAACTGTATCAACGTACTAAAGGACACCGCGCTGGCCTCCGTAGTGGCCATGCCCGACCTTCTCAAGCAGGCGACACAAGCCCAGGCCCTCTCAGCCAACCCGACACCACTGATTGGCGCAGCCGTCCTCTACCTTCTTTTGCTGTTGCCACTGGTGCGGCTGGTAGGCTACTTTGAAACAAGCCACAGCAAGACCACCCATTGACATGTCCTCTATGACAGCGCTGATCCAGATTCGAAAACTTCACAAATATTACGGCGCATTTGCGGCTCTGCAGGATATTGACCTTAATGTCATGACAGGCGAAGTGATGGTCATCGTTGGACCCTCGGGCTCGGGGAAGTCCACGCTGATTCGCTGCATCAACCTGCTGGAGGAATATCAGCAGGGTGAGGTGAGGGTGGATGGACAAAAAGTCGTCCGAGGCAGCGGCTTGGCCAAGGTGCGCGCAGAAGTCGGCATGGTGTTTCAGGACTTCAACCTGTTTCCCCATCTGACGGCTTTGGCCAACGTCGCACTGGGGCCTTTACGGGTGCGCCGTATGCCCAAGAGCGAAGCCGATGAGCGCGCCCGCACACTGCTGGAAAAAGTCGGTCTGGCAGACCACACCCACAAACTGCCAAGTCAGCTTTCCGGTGGTCAGCAACAGCGCGTTGCCATTGCAAGGGCGCTGGCGATGGAACCCAAGGTGTTGCTGTTTGACGAACCGACCTCGGCACTGGACCCTGAAATGGTCGGCGAAGTGCTGGATGTCATGCAAAACCTAGCACGCTCCGGCGTCACCATGGTGATCGTGACGCATGAAATGGGTTTCGCCCGCCGAGTTGCCGACCGTGTGGTCTTTATGGAAGCGGGCCGCATTGTTGAAGAGGCGGCACCCCATGCGTTTTTTAACTCTCCGCGCGAGGCGCGTACCCAGGCTTTTTTAAAAGCTGTTTTACAACATTGATTGCACCATGACACCACTTGCACCCTCCCTCAATCTGACTGAAATACGCGCAGAATTTCCCGCACTAAGCAAGGACTGTGTTTACCTTGATAACGCAGGGGGGTCGCAGGTGCTGCGCCGTGTCGCTGACCGGGTCAGCGACTACCTGCTCAACACCAGCGTTCAACTGGGCGCCAGTTATACCCAGTCCCAAGAAGCCGGCCTGCGGGTGGCCGTTGCACGTCGCTCGGTTGCTGAGTTGATCAATGCGCCACAGGATGACGAAGTGGTGATGGGGGGCTCAACCACCGGACTGATGTTCAATCTAATACAGGCTATCCTGCCCAGCATCCAGGCCGGCGACGAGATCGTGGTAACCAACACCGATCATGAGGCTAACATTGGCGGCTGGATGCGATTGCAGGCAGCCGGCGCAACCGTGCTGGTATGGGAAGTCAATCCAAAGACCCTCGCGCTGGAGTTGTCCGACCTGGAGCGTCTGCTGTCCCCGCGCGTGAAATGGGTAGCCATGACACATGCGTCCAACATCCTCGGCACGATCAACGCCGTATCAGACGTGGCGCAGCGGGTGCACGCGGTTGGCGCGCGCCTGTGTGTCGATGCGGTCGCCTATGCCCCGCACCGGCTGGTGGATGTCCAGGCCAGCGGCGCCGACGTCTATGTTTTCAGCTTCTACAAAGTGTTTGGTCCGCACTACGCCGTGATGTGGGTAGAACGCGATCTCTTGTTGTCCCTTCCCAGCCTGAACCATTACTTTATTGGCCCTGACGTTACTCCATACAAATTGCAGCCTGGCAATGTCAACTATGAACTCTCGTATGGCTGTATCGGCATCAGCGACTACCTGGTCGATGTGGGAAGCCGGCTAGGTGCCAGCGGCACGGCCAGGCAAAAGATGCAGGCGGCCTTTGATGCCTTCGAGCAGCATGAAGACGCGATGGCGGAACGGCTGCTTGCCTATCTTCGAGACAAAAAATCGGTACGAATCGTTGGAAATATTTCTGCCACAACGGGTAGCCGGGTGCCGACCATTAGCTTCATGGCAGGCCAGCAAATGTCGGAAAGTGTGGTGCGCCACCTTGACGATTTCAATATCGGCATCCGCTTTGGGGACTTCTACGCCAAACGCCTGATCGAAAGCCTAGGCCTGCACACCCAGGGCGGCGTGGTGCGTATCTCCATCGCGCACTACAACACCCTGGAAGAAATAGACCGCCTGATCCGTCATCTGGACGAAGTGATTGCTTAAGGCCATGAGCCACGCCACCCGCCCAACCCTGATCCGAAACGGCCGGATCATTACCGCCACCGACGACTATGTGGCCGATGTGCTGATGCAAGACGGCATCATCCACACCATTGGCCGCCAGCTGGAGGTCGGCGCCGATGTGGCCGTGATCGACGCCACCGGCCTCTATGTGCTACCCGGTGGGGTTGACACCCATGTCCACCTGGAAAATGTGATTGGTACCACGGTAACCTGTGACACCTTTGCCAGCGGCACCCGGGCTGCCGCTTTTGGGGGCACCACCACCATCGTCGACTTTGCACTGCAAACTGCCACTGATTCGCCGCTGGAAGCGATTGCCCGCGCACAGCGTAACGCTGAGCCGCAAGTCGCGGTAGATTTCAGCCTGCATCTGATCGTGACGCGGGTAGACGACCAAGTGCTGCTCGACGTGCGCCACGCCATGCGCCACGAAGGCGTGACCAGTTTCAAGATGTTCATGGCCTATCCGGGCGTGATGATGACCGACGATGCTGCCATCTTTCGCATGCTGCGCCAGGTCGGCGCGGAAGGCGGCATGGTCGCCCTACATGCTGAAAACGGCACCGTGATTGACCTCTTGATTAAGGAGGCGTTGGAGGCTGGCCACACCTCGCCGCGCTACCACGCCATGACGCGACCGGCCATTCTGGAGGGCGAAGCAACGCACCGTGGCATCCGGCTGGCCGAGTTGGCCGAGGCACCCATCTATTTTGTTCATGTCTCCAGCAACCAGGCGCTCAAGCATATTGTGGCGGCGCGGGCCGAAGGCATTCCGGTGTTTGCCGAGACCTGCCCACATTACCTGCTGTTTGACGACTCGGTCTACAGCAACGACGACATCGAAATTGCCAAGTATGTAATGACGCCCCCCCTGCGCACGCCCGATGACCAAAAACACCTCTGGCGCGCCTTGCGTTATGACGACCTACAAGTGATTGCCACCGACCATTGCCCGTTTTGCATGAAAGAAGGGCACCTCGGGTATCGCCAGCAAAAAATGCGCGGTAAGGACGATTTCTCGCAAATTCCCAACGGCGCGCCGGGCCTGGAAACACGGCTTGTCAGCCTGTTTGAAATTGGTGTGATGCAGGGTAAGTTGTCGCTCAACCGCTTTGTTGAACTGACAGCGACCACCCCGGCCAAACTGTTTGGCCTGTTTCCAAAAAAAGGCACGATTGCGGTGGGCAGCGATGCCGACGTGGTGCTGTTCGACCCAAACACAACCCAGATCGTGCGCGCCGAGCATTTGCATGGCAACTGTGACTACACGCTGCTAGAAGGTCGCACGCTGCGGGGCCGGGTTGAAAAGGTATTTTTGCGTGGCCAGCTGATTGTGGACGGGCCGCAGTGGCTGGGGCGTGAGGGCATGGGTCAATTTGTACCACGCGGCGAGGTGCGGGCTTTTTAAAATGGCACGATTTGCAGCAGTTCTTCATGCCATGAAACCCGACACGCCTGACACCCCGACCACCCTGGAAGCGCTACGCCAGCGCATTCTCAGCGAAAGCGGACGCCTCACGCCACGCATGCAGGACGCCGTCCGCTATGCGTTGGAGCATCCCAACGACATTGCGCTGAAACCAGTCGCCACCGTGGCGGCCCAAGCTGGCATTTCGGCCGCCGCCTTCATTCGCATGGCCAAAGCACTAGGGTTTGAAGGCTATTCAGCCTTGCAACAGTTGTTTCGCACACCCTTGCAACTGGCCGTCAAACCTACATTTAGCGAACGTATTCGTCACTTTGGCGGCGAACAGTCGCTGGACAACCCGCAAGACCCGGCCGCCGTGCTGCGAGCTTTCAGCCAGGCCAACATCGTCTCGCTCGAACATTTGCAGGCCGATGCCGCCAGTTTGCCGCTGCAGCAAGCCATCAACCTGATTCAAAAGGCCCGGCTTGTGCATGTGCTGGGCCTGCGCCGCTCCTACCCAGTCGCGGCCTACCTGGCTTACGCCCTGAACCGGGTCGGCCTAGCAGCCGTACAGATTACCGGCCTGGGCGGAGCCATTGCGGAGCAGGCCAGCACCGCCAATGCCCAGGACCTACTGATCGTCATCAGCTTCCCGCCTTATGCGACCGATACCTTGCAAGTGTGTGAGCAAGTTCGCCTGCGCGGTGCCAAGCGCCTGACGATTACCAACACCAGCCTGAGTCCCGTGGCCAAAGACGCCGACCTAGTGCTGGAGGTCAACGATGCCGAGCTGAAGGGCTTTCGATCCCTGACCTCCGCCATGTGCCTGGTTCAAAGCCTGGCCATGGGCCTGGCGTTCAGCAAGCGCAGACAACGGCAGTTGCGAACGCCGGACCTTAAAAATATGGATTGCTGAGCGCCCCACCATGACAAGTCTGCCCCATTTTTTGACGATTGAGCCCTTAACGGTAGCCACCTTTGCGCCGTTTGGCGATGTCATCGAAGTCAGCGACAACGCACAGCATTTTGCCATCAATGCCGGTTATGCCGAGCGTTACCACGACCTCGCGCAACTCGATGTAGCGGTAGGCGGCGGCCGGCCCATCGTTAGTATCTTTCGTGCCCAACCACGTCAATTTCCTCTGCAGCTCAGCCTGCTAGAACGCCATCCACTGGGCAGCCAGGCTTTTGTAGCGCTGTCGACCCTGCCCTTTCTAGTGGTGGTGGCCCCCGCCGGGGTGACACCGCCATTGGTCCAGCTGCGCTGCTTCCGGGCGGCCAGTGGGCAAGGTGTCAACTATGCCCGTGGAATCTGGCATCACCCCCTAATTGCCTTGCAGGTGCCCAGTGATTTTCTGGTGCTGGACCGGGGTGGCCAGGCCAGTGACGCCAACTGCGATATTTACCCGATTTCAGACCAGTCGCTGTGGCTGGCCTGAGGTCGAAACTGCCACCCGCTTAACCCCAAGGACCACCGTGAACCCTCCTGCAGCCCCGAACGTCTCCAGTGACAACGCCGAAGGCCTCGCCGCCGTGGCTTTGGTCGAAGAGTTTTTGCGTGTCATCATGATTCCTGACCCAGTTGGCGCACGGGCCTTCACCTCACCTGACTTGCGCATTCAGTTCACTGGCGGGCGCGAAATGCACGACCCCAGCGACTGCAGCGCCTTCAATGCCAGCCGTTACGCCTGGGTCAAAAAGCGTTTTGAGCGCACCGACCTAGTAGTCGGCGCCACCGCCAGTGAAGCCGTGGTTTACAACATCGGTACTTTGTATGGCGCCTGGACCGACGGCACTCTTTTTGAGGGCAACCGCTACGTCGACCGCTATGTGGTGCGTCACGGACTGATTATGGAAATGGCGGTCTGGAACGACAGCGCCGAATGGTTGCTGGTGCGCGCCGGGCTCTGCGAAGCCTGGCCTTCGCCCATGGGACCCCAACTATGAATTTTCTGGCGCCCTTACCTGACAGTGGCCGCTTTGCCTACAGCGCCA
>JBLHZH010000151.1:0-6263 GCA_047629695.1 Rhodoferax sp. | reverse complement strand
GGCAGGGTAAAACGCCACGGGTTTCTACGTATAATCAAAGGCTTTGCGGCAGTCGTTGCAAGTAACCTGCCTGTAACCTGTGTGTAATTTGAGATGCCGATAATTACGCCAAGTTCTGTAGAAAAACTAGATGAGTCCGAAGAGACGGACTTCAAGTCGTTGAGTGCTGCAGAAGCGCAGGCTTTACGTGAACTTCACCCAGAGGCTTCGCCTTGGCGTGTAGTACGTTGGCAGGCAGGGGTTGGTTTACTGGTGGCTTTGGCGGCCTGGGGGCTGACGGGAAGTTTGGTGGCGGGTTGGTCGGCGGCCTACGGGGCGTTGGCGGTGGTTATGCCTGCCATGTTGTTTATTCGTGGCCTGTTGCGCCAGCGGGGTGCTGCTAATGCAGGCGCCGCGGTAACAGGTTTTTTTGTGTGGGAAATGGTCAAGATTGCCTTGACGGTGGCGATGTTGTTCGCCGCGCCAAGGCTGATTTTGCAATTGAACTGGCTGGCGCTGCTGGCTGGCTTTGTGTTAACGATGAAGGTGTACTGGGTGGCCATGTGGCTGCATCCGGTGTACAAAAAATCGCTCAAAAAGAATTGAAGAATTGGTGAACTATGGCTGCTGCTGAACACGCTGGAACACATGCCCCAACTGCTGGGGAATATATTCAGCATCATTTGCAACATTTGCAAAAAAACTTTGCCTTTGAAGATGTGAAGCAAACTGGGTTGGTTGATTTCAGTCTTTTCAACTTGGACTCGGTCGTCTTCTCGGTGCTGTTAGGCATCATTGGCTGCTTTGTCCTATGGAAAGCCGCACGCAAGGCGACTTCGGGCGTGCCCGGTCGTTTCCAGGCTGCGGTTGAGATTCTTGCTGAAATGGTCGACACCCAAGCCAAGGGCGTAATTCACAATGCCAAGAGCCGTAAATTGGTGGCTCCCTTGGCACTGACCGTGTTTGTCTGGATTTTCTTGATGAACTTCATGGACATGGTGCCTGTGGATTTGATCCCTGAAATGTGGGCAGCCTACTATGGTTCTACCGGCCATGATCCGGCCCATGCTTATATGCGTGTGGTTGCGACAGCCGATCTGTCAACAACGCTGGGCTTGTCCTTCAGTGTTTTGTTTATGTGTATTTTTTACAGCATCAAGATCAAAGGACTGGGCGGTTGGTCGCACGAACTGGTGGCGGCACCGTTTGGTGACAAGGTTTACCTGTACCCGATCAATTTTTTGATGCAAATGATTGAATTTGCCGCCAAGACCGTGTCCCACGGCATGCGGCTGTTTGGCAACATGTTTGCCGGTGAGCTGATTTTCATGTTGATCGCCTTGATGGGTGGCGCATGGGCCTGGCAACTTAACCCGCTGGCTGGCGGGTTCTGGCTAGGATTTGGGCATGTGATTGCAGGAACTGTGTGGAGCATTTTCCACATTCTGGTAATCACGCTGCAAGCCTTCATCTTCATGATGTTGACGCTGATTTATGTGGGACAGGCCCACGACTCACACTGATCGTTTTTTCTTTACTTTATCTTTTCGTACTTTTTAGGAGCTTTCATGGAAAACATTCTCGGCCTCGTGGCACTGGCTTGCGGTTTGATCGTTGGTTTGGGCGCTTTGGGCGCATCAATAGGTATTGCCCTGATGGGTGGCAAATTTCTGGAAGCCTCGGCTCGCCAGCCTGAACTCATGAATGAACTGCAAACAAAGATGTTCATTTTGGCGGGTTTGATCGACGCGGCATTCCTGATCGGCGTGGCGATTGCCCTGCTGTTCGCGTTTGCCCAGCCGTTCTCTATCTAATTTTGGGTAATCTTTCACGCTTGAAAGGGGATAAGTAGTGAATATCAATTCAACCCTGTTCCTGCAGGCAATCGTTTTTGCGATTCTGGTGTGGTTCACGATGAAATTCGTGTGGCCTCCGATTACAAAAGCGTTAGACGAGCGGGCAGAGAAAATAGCCGATGGTCTCGCGGCTGCCGACAAAGCCAAAGCCGAGCTTTCTTCCGCCAACAAGCGGGTCGAAGCCGAACTGGCGTTGTCGCGTACCGAAACCACCGCCCGCCTGGCAGATGCCGAGCGTCGTGGTCAGGCCATTGTGGAAGAAGCCAAGTCAAAGGCAACTGAAGAAGGCAGCAAAATTATTGCTGCTGCCAAGGTTGAGGCTGAGCAGCAAACCGTTAAGGCCCGCGAAACTTTGCGTGAGCAAGTGGCGGCGCTGGCGGTCAAAGGTGCCGAGCAGATTCTTCGCAAGGAAGTCAATGCCGGTGTCCATGCTGATTTGCTTGGTCGTTTGAAGACAGAGCTGTAAAAGAGGACAACCATGGCCGAACTTGCCACCATTGCCCGACCTTACGCCGATGCCTTGTTCAAGGCGACGGCGTCAGATTTGAAGGCTGCCGCTGCCTGGCTTGAGGCCTTGAAGAAGATTGTGGGTGATCCGCAACTGCTTCAATTCGCCGAGAACCCCAACTTCACAGCGGATCAAGTGTTTGAGTTGTTATTGTCCATTTCAGGCGAGGCCAAAGTGGTGTTGCCCGAGATGGCCAAAAACTTCCTGCGCACTGTGATTGACAACGGACGCTTGAGTGCTGTGCCAGAAATTGCCGAGCAATTTACCGTGTTGATGAATGCCCAGGGCGGCTCTTCTGATGCCGTGGTGTATAGCGCGTTCGCCATAGACAGCGCTGCGCTGGCCGACTTGGCCGTCACGCTTGAAAAACGATTCGCCCGCAAACTTAACGTGTCCGTCCAACTGCAGCCTGATCTGATCGGCGGCATTCGTGTGGTGGTGGGTGATGAGGTCCTTGACTCTTCTGTCAAAGCCCGTCTTGAACAAATGAAAGTGGCATTGACCGCGTGAGGCGCAAGCCCCTCGCAGTCAGCCCTAATTAACGAAAGAAGGAAAGAGCCATGCAACTCAATCCCGCAGAAATTTCTGAACTGATCAAGAGCCGTATTGAAGGCCTGTCAGCCAGCGCCAATATCCGTAATCAGGGCACGGTTGTGTCTGTGACCGACGGTATTTGCCGCATCCATGGCCTCTCGGACGTGATGCAGGGCGAGATGCTTGAATTCCCGGCTGACGCCGACGGCCAGCCCAGCTATGGTCTTGCCTTGAATCTGGAACGTGATTCCGTAGGTTCAGTGATTCTGGGTGCTTACGAACACATTTCCGAAGGCGACGTTGTCAAGTGCACCGGTCGAATTCTCGAAGTACCTGTGGGCCCCGAGCTCAAAGGCCGCGTGGTCAATGCCCTGGGTCAGCCGATTGACGGTAAAGGTCCAATCAACGCCAAGATGACCGACGTCATCGAAAAAGTGGCGCCTGGCGTGATTGCCCGTAAATCCGTGAGCCAGCCGATGCAAACCGGCCTCAAGTCAATTGACTCCATGGTGCCGGTGGGTCGCGGTCAGCGCGAACTGATTATTGGTGACCGCCAGACTGGCAAAACCGCCGTAGCTATTGATGCGATCATTAATCAGAAGGGCCAGGACGTTACTTGCGTTTATGTCGCGATTGGCCAAAAAGCCTCTTCCGTCAAAAACGTGGTGCGTGCGCTCGAGCAGGCTGGTGCCATGGAGTACACCATTGTGGTGGCTGCCACGGCCTCTGAGTCGGCGGCTATGCAGTACGTCAGTGCTTACTCCGGTTGCACCATGGGCGAATACTTTCGCGATCGCGGCGAAGACGCGCTGATCGTGTATGACGACTTGTCCAAACAGGCCGTGGCTTATCGCCAGGTCGCCTTGCTGTTGCGTCGTCCACCCGGTCGTGAAGCTTACCCTGGCGACGTGTTCTATCTCCACAGCCGTCTGCTGGAGCGTGCCGCACGCGTCAACGAAAAGTATGTTGAAGACTTCACCAAGGGTGCAGTCAAAGGCAAGACCGGTTCACTGACGGCGTTGCCGATCATTGAAACGCAAGCCGGCGACGTGTCGGCCTTCGTGCCAACCAACGTGATTTCGATTACCGATGGCCAGATTTTCCTTGAGACCTCGTTGTTCAATGCTGGCGTCCGTCCTGCGATCAACGCCGGTATCTCGGTGTCTCGCGTGGGTGGTGCAGCGCAAACCAAGCTCATCAAGAACCTGTCTGGTGGTATTCGTACCGACTTGGCTCAGTACCGTGAGTTGGCTGCTTTCGCCCAGTTCGCCTCTGATCTGGATGAAGCCACTCGCAAGCAGCTCGACCGTGGCGCCCGCGTCACCGAGTTGCTCAAGCAGGCGCAGTACAGCCCGTTGCCTATCAGCCTGATGGGCGCCACGCTGTTTGCCGTGAACAAGGGTTTCATGGACGACATCGAGGTCAAGCAGGTATTGCCTTTTGAGCACGGTTTGCACTTATTCCTCAAGGACAAGTACGCAACTTTACTGGCCAAGTTAGAAGCTGACAAGGCCATGGACAAAGACGCTGAAGCTGAAATGACAGCCGCAGTTACCGCGTTCAAAAAGTCGTTTGCTTGACCGGCATTTGACGACACAAGGAGTCATTCATGGCAGCAGGTAAGGAAATTCGCGGCAAGATCAAATCGGTGGAAAACACCAAGAAGATCACCAAAGCCATGGAAATGGTGGCCGCCAGCAAAATGCGCAAGGCGCAGGAGCGCATGCGGTCGGCTCGCCCTTATAGCGAAAAGATCCGTAACATCGCTGCCAATTTGGGCCAAGCTAACCCCGAGTATGTGCACGCTTTCATGAAAACCAACGACGCCAAGTCGGCGGCCATGATTGTCGTGACCACAGACAAGGGGTTGTGCGGTGGCATGAACACCAATGTGTTGCGTGGTGTTACCACCAAGTTGCGTGATCTCCAGACGGCTGGGGTGTCAACCCAGGCCGTGGCGATCGGCAACAAAGGGTTGGGCTTTTTGACCCGCATTGGCGCTAAAGTGGTGTCACATGTGACTCAACTTGGTGACACCCCCCATCTGGACAAGCTGATTGGTCCGGTCAAGGTGGTGCTTGATGCATACGTCAGGGGTGAGGTGAGTTCGGTATACCTGTGCTATACGCGTTTCATCAATACGATGAAGCAGGAGCCCGTGGTTCAGCAGTTGCTGCCCCTCTCGTCCAGCGCGATGCAGGCCGAAACCAAGGCCAGTGAGGAATCCTCAGGTACTCAGCATGGCTGGGACTACCTCTACGAGCCAGACGCACAGACCGTGATTGACGATTTGTTGGTCCGCTACGTCGAAGCGCTGGTCTACCAGGCCGTGGCAGAGAACATGGCATCCGAGCAATCGGCCCGCATGGTGGCGATGAAGTCAGCGACTGACAACGCCGGCACCGTGATTTCCGAGCTCAAGCTGGTCTACAACAAGACGCGTCAAGCTGCGATTACGAAAGAACTTTCGGAAATCGTCGCGGGTGCCGCGGCAGTTTCAACGTAATATTTTTTGGAGCAAAAAATGGCTCAAGTCCAAGGCAAGATTGTTCAGTGTATCGGTGCGGTGGTCGACGTGGAATTTCCACGTGACAAGATGCCCAAGATTTATGATGCGCTCAAAATGGAGGGCTCCACGCTGACCCTCGAAGTGCAGCAGCAGTTGGGTGACGGCATTGTGCGTACCATCGCATTGGGCTCTTCCGACGGCCTGCGTCGCGGTATGGTTGTGCAAAACACAGCTCAAACGATCATGGTCCCCGTGGGCAAAGCCACATTGGGTCGCATCATGGATGTGCTGGGTGCACCCATCGACGAACGGGGTCCCGTGACGGCGACTCAAACCGCCTCGATCCACCGCAAGGCTCCTTCGTATGACGAACTGAATCCTTCACAAGAGTTGCTGGAAACCGGCATCAAGGTGATTGATCTGATCTGTCCGTTTGCCAAGGGCGGCAAGGTTGGTCTGTTCGGTGGTGCCGGCGTTGGAAAGACCGTCAACATGATGGAACTCATAAACAACATTGCCAAGGCGCACAGCGGCTTGTCCGTGTTTGCTGGCGTGGGTGAGCGTACCCGTGAAGGCAATGACTTTTATCATGAGATGGCCGATTCTGGTGTCGTCAACCTTGAAAACCTCGAAGAGTCCAAGGTTGCCATGGTCTACGGCCAGATGAACGAGCCTCCTGGCAACCGTTTGCGCGTTGCGCTGACTGGGCTGACCATTGCCGAGTCTTTCCGTGACGAAGGCAAGGACGTTCTGTTTTTTGTGGACAATATTTACCGTTTCACACTGGCCGGTACCGAAGTGTCGGCACTGCTGGGTCGTATGCCTTCCGCAGTGGGCTATCAGCCCACACTGGCTGAAGAAATGGGCCGTTTGCAAG
>JBLHZH010000150.1:0-6273 GCA_047629695.1 Rhodoferax sp. | reverse complement strand
AACAAATAAGGGACCGTGCGGGGAGGGTAGCTCACACAACATGGCATGGTCTTCGGCTGAGAGGTGCGTGAGTGTGGCCATGTCACCCAGCAGAATTCGGGCGGCGTGGTCGGCCCGGCTGGCGGGCAGAGTGCGTCCGCCCAGGCGGGGCCGTGGCGTGTATTTTTTACGCGCATCCGGGCTGTAGCTCGCGGATTCGTGGTTTGAATAGCTGCTTTTTTGATATTTTTTGGATTTTTCGTCGCTGCTGGTTGCGGGCTTGGGCATCCAGATATCGGTCAATTCGCGGTTGTCCAACTGGACCAAGTCGGCAATTTCGCTCAGCAACTGGCGCTTGAGGGCCCCATCGGGTAACTGCATCCACAAGGGCTTGGCGTTGCTGGCGAGGTGGGCGCGCCCTTCGGCGGTAGTGAGGTCGCAAGCCTCACGCGCGACATCAATTAAAAAGCGGCTCAAGGGCACGGCTTCACTCACATAGCGGGCAAAAGCTTCTTTGCCAAAGGTCCGGATGAAGCTGTCAGGGTCGTGTTCGGTTGGCAAAAACAGAAATTTGACACTGCGTACATCTGTGGCGTAGGGCAAGGCGCCTTCAAGTGCCTTGCGGGCAGCACGCTGTCCGGCTGTATCACCATCAAAGCTGAAGACCACCGCGTCGGTAAAGCGAAACAGTTTTTGCACATGCTCGGCCGTACAGGCGGTGCCCAGCGTGGCGACGGTGTTGGGGAAACCGAGCTGCGCCAGTGCGACCACATCCATATAACCTTCCGTGACCAGGGCATAGCCCATGTCGCGCAAGGCTTGGCGCGCTTCAAACAGACCGTAGAGTTCGCGGCCTTTGCTGAACACCGGCGTTTCCGGGGAGTTGAGGTATTTGGGTTTGTCGTCTCCCAGCACCCGACCGCCAAAGCCGATGCAGTCTCCCTTGACGTTGCGAATCGGGAACATCACCCGGTCGCGAAAGCGGTCGTAGCGTTTTTCCTCGCCGGTAGGGTCGTCCTTGTTCAGGATGACGAGGCCGCTTTCTACTAACAGCGGCTCGTCATAGTTGGGAAATACGCTGGACAGGCTGCGCCAGCCTTCTGGCGCGTAGCCCAGACCAAAATGTTTGGCCACTTCGCCTGACAGGCCGCGCCCCTTGAAGTAGGTGATGGCACGGGGTGCGTCTTTTAAATGTTTACGGTAAGCCTCGGCCGCCTTTTCAAGCACGTCGTTCAAGGTCGTTTGTTTTTGGCGTTGCTCAGCCGCCCGGGCCCGGTCTTGCGGGCTGGCGTCGTCTTCAGGGACTTGCATGCCGTATTGTTGGGCCAGGTCTTTGACGGCTTCGACAAAGGTCATACCGGCATGCTCCATCAAAAAACTGATGGCATTGCCGTTTTTGCCGCAACCAAAGCAATGGTAGAACTGCTTGGTTGGGCTGACCGAGAAGGAGGGTGATTTTTCACCGTGGAAAGGGCACAGGCCCATGAAGTTGGCACCGCCCTTTTTGAGCTGTACATAGCGGCCTACGATCTCCACCACGTCAACGCGTGCGACCAGCTCCTGAATGAATGTTTGGGGAATGGACATTGGCTGATTGTAGAAAGCTGCAGAACGGCCGACGATTCAGTCGCCCATCACCACGCCTTCGCGCCGGGGATCAGCGGCGCCGAAAAATCCTTGGGGTGTGCGTTCTATGGCCTGCAGGCCGCTGGTCAGGTCGATGGTCTGCAGGGTGTGACCGCGGGCTGTGAGTGCGTTCAGCGTGCTGGCTGGAAAACGGTCTTTTTCAAGCAGCAGGGTGTTGTTGGCGGTGGTGAAGTTGGGCAGGTTGATGGCTTGCTGAGCATTGAGGCCCCAGTTCAAGACGCCATAGAGGGTTTTGGCGGTGTAGTGAATGATGAACGAGCCGCCTGGACTGCCCACACTCATGACAACTTGTCCGCTGGCCTTGTCAAACACCAGCAGGGGGGCCATGGACGAGCGTGGGCGTTTACCGCCCTGTACGCGGTTGGCAATGGGCTGACCGTGGGCATCAACGGGCGCAAAGCTGAAGTCGGTGAGTTCGTTGTTGAGCAGGAAACCGCCCTTGAGGCCGGTCCCGCGATTGACCATCTGGCGTGACCCCCATGCGCCCTCAATGGTGCTGGTCATGGCCAGTGCGTTACCCCAGCCATCCATGATCGATATGTGGGAGGTGCCGTGTTCAGGCTGTTCGGGCATGGCGGCGTAGCGGGTCTTGACGGGGCCCGGTTGCCCGGGCTCAACTTGTTTCATGCGGGGGGCGGCCGGGCGGGTGTCGATGAGACGACTGCGCTGTGCCAGGTAGTCGGGCGCCAGCAGGCTCATCCAGTTGCCTGCCGGCGGGTGGACAAAGTCGGGGTCGGCCACATACAGTTCACGGTCCGCGAAGGCGAGTCGGGCCGCTTCAGTAAATAGATGCAGCCAGTCTGCGCCGGGAATCGCCGGCTGGAATGCTGCGTCAAGCGTTAGGCTGGCCGCCGGCGTTTGGTTCAGGATGCCCAGAATTTGACCAATGGCAAGGGTGCCAGAGCTGGGCGGCGGCATGCCGCAGATGCGGTGCGCTTGGTAGTCAAAACACAGCGGTGTGCGTTTAACGGCCTGGTAACTGGCGAGGTCGTCCATTGACAATTGGCCGGGCTGCGTGGCGTGCTGCTGCACCTTGTTGACCACGGACTGTGCCAGTGCGCCTGTCATGAGTGCATTGGCGCCGCCTTGGGCGATTTGCCTGAATATGGCCGCCAGTTCCGGGTTTTTCAGCCTATGGCCGGTCGGCCAGGCTTGACCGGCCGCGTTGTAAAAGTAAGCGGCGGCCACCGGGTCTTCTTTAAGATGTGTTTCGTTGGCCAGCAAATTTGCCATACGGGCACTGACCTGAAAGCCTTTTTCTGCGAGTGCAATAGCCGGCTCAAACAGGACAGGCCACGGCAGTTTGCCATGTTGTTGGTGGGCCATCTCCAGCATGCGAAGGGTGCCGGGTGTGCCGACCGATCGCCCGCCGACAACGCCTTCCATAAAAGAAACAGGCTGCCCGTCTTCGCCTGTGAAAAGAGTTTCAAGGGCTTTTGACGGCGCGGTTTCGCGGCCGTCAAAAGCTTCTGTTTGTTGGCCGTTGAAGTGCACCATAAAGGCGCCGCCGCCGATACCACTGGACTGCGGCTCCACCAGGGTGAGAACCATTTGTACGGCAATGGCGGCATCGACCGCACTGCCGCCCGCTTTGAGCATATCGTAGCCGGCCTGGGTCGCGAGTGGGTTGGCGGCCGCCACGGCGAATTTGGTAGTGGCCCAGCCCGGCTTGGGCGTCCAGCCGGAGGCGCTTTCAGGTTGGAGGGCTGCGCTGTGCGGAATAGGGGGCTGAATGGCGCACCCGGCGCTTAGCAGCAGCGCCAATAAGGTCAAGGTCTGTAGTTTCATGGGCCGCCTCCTTTTAATTAACGACCCATGGTAGGGCAATTAACGCGGGGCCAGGCGAATGGCGCCATCGAGGCGGATGACCTCGCCATTGAGCATGTCGTTTTCAAAAATATGTTGCGCCAGTTTGGCGTAATCTTGCGGGGTACCCAGACGCGAAGGAAAGGGCACGCTGGCGGCCAATGAGTCTTGCACTTCCTGGGGCATGCCAAACATCATGGGGGTGCCAAAAATACCGGGTGCAATGGTCATGTTGCGAATACCGTTGCGCGCCAGGTCGCGTGCAATCGGTAGAGTCATGCCAACAATGCCGCCTTTGGAGGCGCTGTAAGCGGCCTGGCCAATTTGGCCGTCGTAGGCGGCAACAGAGGCGGTGGAGATCATGACGCCGCGCTCTCCTGTGGCTTCGGGTTCGTTTTTACACATGGCATCGGCGGCCAGGCGGATCATATTGAAGCTGCCAATCAAATTAACAGTGATGCATTTGGCGAACACGCCCAGATTGTGGGCGCCATTTTTACCCACGGTTTTTTCTGCTGGCGCAATGCCGGCGCAGTTAACCAAGCCCATCAGTTTGCCCAAAGACACGGCTTTGGCCACGACGGCTTGGCCGTCTGCTTCATTGCTGACGTCGCATTTGACAAATGCGCCACCAATCTCTTGGGCAATAGCTTCGCCTTTTTCAGCTTGCATGTCGGCAATCACGACTTTACCGCCATTGGCGGCCAGCATGCGGGCCGTGCCTTCGCCCAGACCCGAAGCGCCACCTGTCACGATAAATACTTTTCCTGCGATATCCATTTTTTTCTCCATTAGTTGACGTTGACGTCAACGTTAATTATGGCCTATGAGAATTTAATTTCTTTGGTTCTTTCATTTGCATGTAAAAACTACTGCTATAATTTGAGGCTTAGACAAATACATATATAGGCGCATAGCTCAGCTGGTTAGAGCACCACCTTGACATGGTGGGGGTCGTTGGTTCGAGTCCAATTGCGCCTACCAATTTTCTTGCAGAAAGAAGACCAGTCTTTCTGTTCATTTGAGAAAATTGGTTCCCTGCAGGGGTTAAGCTGTACAACACTCACACAGCGTGCTAAATTAAATTTGGCGTCCTTTACGCTAAAGGTATTTCTTATGCCCAGTAAAAATGTTGACAGCACATCGGCTGTCCAACGCATCATTAAAAAATATCCTAATCGTCGACTCTATGACACCGATACGTCGAGTTACATCACGTTATCAGAAGTCAAGCTTCTGGTGATGGCGAGCGAGCCCTTGCTGGTGCTGGATGTTAAAACAGGTGAGGATCTGACGCGCAGCATTTTGCTTCAAATTCTTCTTGAAGAAGAGTCAAATGGCTCGCCCATGTTCACCGCCCCGGTGCTGGCCAGTGTGATTCGTTTTTATGGTCACACCATGCAGGGCCTTATGGGCGGGTATCTTGAGAAAAATATGCAGTCTTTAATGGATGTGCAAACTCAATTTGGCGAGCAATCGAAGGGACTGACGCCCGAGATGTGGGCGCAGTTTGTGGCCCTGCAGTCGCCTGTCTTACAGGGAATGATGGGAGGCAACCTGGAACAGTCGAAGAACATGCTGCTTCAGATGCAGGAGCAAATGGAAAAGCAGACCGACCAAATGCTGGGCGCTTTTGGGATTAAACGCTAGCGGACCGGGCGTGAGCTTGAGAACTGAACAATGATCGAAACTATTAAACAACTCCATTCGGCACCCAAGGTCGGATTTGTCAGCCTCGGCTGCGCCAAGGCGCTGACGGATTCTGAGTTGATCTTGACGCAACTGAATGCTGAAGGCTATCAAACCTCTAAGACTTTTGAGGGCGCTGACCTGGTCATCGTCAACACCTGTGGCTTTATTGACGATGCCGTCAAGGAGAGCCTGGACACCATTGGAGAGGCGCTTGCCGCCAACGGCAAAGTCATTGTGACCGGTTGTCTGGGTGCCAAGTCAGCAGATGGCGGGGGCAACTTGGTCCGAAAAATGCACCCCAGTGTGTTGGCCGTTACCGGACCGCAGGCGACACAGGAGGTGATGGATGCTGTGCACGCTAACTTGCCCAAGCCGCATGATCCTTTTATTGACCTTGTGCCCAATGCCTTTGGTGTGGCCGGCATCAAACTCACCCCGCGCCACTACGCCTATATCAAGATAAGTGAAGGCTGCAATCACCGTTGCACCTTCTGCATCATTCCGTCGATGCGCGGCGACCTGGTGTCGCGCCCGATTGGGGATGTTCTCAAAGAGGCGCGCGCCTTGTTTGAAGGGGGCGTTAAGGAGCTGCTGGTGATCAGTCAGGACACCTCGGCTTACGGGGTTGATGTCAAGTACCGAACAGGTTTCTGGGACGGAAAACCGATCAAGACACGCATGCTGGAACTGGTCCAGGCGCTGGGTGATATGGCAGCACCTTACGGGGCTTGGGTGCGCCTGCATTATGTGTATCCGTATCCCAGTGTGGATGCCGTGATTTCCTTGATGGCCACGGGCAAGGTCCTGCCTTATCTGGATGTACCCTTGCAGCACAGTCACCCTGATGTGCTCAAGCGCATGAAGCGTCCTGCCAGTGGTGAAAAGAATTTGGAGCGTATTCAGCAGTGGCGTTCTGACTGTCCCGAGATTGTGGTGCGCAGTACGTTCATTGCTGGCTTTCCGGGGGAGACTGAAGCCGAGTTCTCGCATTTGCTTGATTTCATGCGCGAGGCCAAGATTGACCGGGCTGGGTGTTTTGCTTATAGCCCGGTACAAGGGGCGGTGGCCAATGATATTCCGGGCATGCTGCCGATCGAGCTGCGTGAGGAGCGACGGGCACGTTTTATGGCAGTTGCTGAGGCGGTTTCG
>JBLHZH010000149.1:0-6298 GCA_047629695.1 Rhodoferax sp. | reverse complement strand
CATCTGGACGCGTTGTGCGCGCAGCGTGCTGGCGTCGGCTTCGTCTGGCATCGCGCCGGTTATGGCGGAGAAGAAGTATTGCTACACCCCATCAACGCCAGTTTTGACACCTACGCCGAACTTGATACGCACCTAGTGCATGCACAACTGACATGAAAACGACACATTGCGGCACTAGATTCAAGCTATTGAATAAAGAGTAAAGACCATGAACAGTGCAATTCAAATTAACTCGCTGAGCAAGACCTTTGCGAACGGCCGCAAAGCCCTGCAGCAAATTAACCTCACCATTGCGCCGGGGGAAATGGTGGCGCTGATCGGGGCCTCCGGCTCCGGCAAATCCACCCTGCTGCGGCACATGGCCGGCCTGATGGCCGGCGATACAACGTCGCAAGGATCCATCGTTATTCACGGCAACACCGTGCAGCGTAATGGAAAAATTGCGCCCAACATCCGGTCGGTACGCTCCGGCATCGGTTTTGTTTTTCAGCAGTTCAACCTGGTCGGGCGTTTGCCTGTCATCGTCAACGTGCTGGCCGGCACGCTGCACCGAGTACCGCTGTGGCGCAGTCTAATACGCTGGTTTACACCGGAAGAAAAGATCAAGGGAATCGAAGCGCTGCGCCGGGTCGGCATCGCAGATTGCTGGGCCCAACGGGCTTCGACGCTGTCAGGCGGCCAGCAGCAACGTGCCGCCATCGCGCGAGCCATGGTCCAGGGCGCCAAAGTGGTGCTGGCCGATGAGCCGATCGCCTCGCTGGACCCGGAGTCCTCGCGCAAGGTGATGGATATTCTGGCGCGCATCAACCGGGAAGACCAGTGCACCGTGGTGGTGTCGCTGCACCAGGTCAATGTGGCCATAAAGTATTGCGCCCGCACAGTTGCGCTGCACCACGGAAAAGTGGTTTACGACGGTCCCTCGATCGGACTGACACCAGCTGTGCTACGCGACTTGTACGGGGCAGAGGCGGACGACATCCTAGCCCTTGGCGATCATATTTCCAGCCTCGAAGACAAAGTGAAGTCCAAGCCTCACCTCGCATGGCCGACGCCACTGGCGCAAGCCGCCTGAACTCAATTTTCAAACCCTATTTTCAACTTTACAAGGAACTCTCATGATTAAAAAAATACTGACTGCGCTGGCGACGGCTGCGTTGGTTGTCGCGACGCCTGCAGGCGCGCAGGAAATGAAAGAGTTCAACTTCGGCATCATCTCCACCGAGTCTTCACAGAACCTGAAGTCCGACTGGCAGCCGCTGCTGGACGACATGGCAAAAAAGACCGGCATGAAGATCAATGCCTTCTTTGCCTCCGACTACGCCGGCATTATTGAGGGCATGCGCTTCAACAAGGTACACGCCGCCTGGTTTGGCAACAAATCAGCCATGGAAGCAGTGGACCGCGCCAGTGGCGAAGTGTTCGCGCAAATGGTCAATGCCGATGGCTCAAAGGGCTACTACTCACATCTGATCGTGAACAAGGACAGCCCTCTCATGTCCGTGGAAGATATGCTCAAGAAGGGCAAGGATCTGTCCTTTGGCAATGGTGACCCCAATTCAACTTCGGGTTTTCTGGTGCCCGGATTTTATGTTTTTGCCAAGAACAAGATTGATCCTAAAACTTTCTTCAAGGTGACCCGCGGGGCGAACCACGAGAGCAACGCCCTGGCAGTGGCCAACAAACAAATCGATGTAGCAACCAACAACAGCGAGAATCTTGAAAAAGTCAAGGAAAAATTGCCAGAAAAATTCAAAGATATCCGTGTCATCTGGACCTCGCCGCTGATTCCCCTGGACCCCCTGGTCATGCGCAAGGATCTGCCGCCCGCCACGAAGAAATCAGTCCAGGATTTTTTCTACAACTACGGCACAGGCAGCCAAATGGAAAAAGACAATCTGATGAAGTTGTCCAAGCTATCAGGCTTCAAGCCATCGACTAATGCGCAGTTGATTCCAATTCGTGAGCTGGAACTATTCAAGGAAAGAAACAAGTTCGAGTCTGATACCAGCCTGTCTGCCAATGACAAGCAAACCAAACTCGCTGAGGTTGACAGCAAGCTGGCCGAGCTGGGGAGAAGCAAATGACGCGGGGTTTAGATGAACGTCAACTCAAGTGTTTTTGACGTGACTGCCTCCGCTTCTCCCCTAACGATGGCGCCGCACCGCCTGACGCTGCCACGCCGAAGTCTGTGGGGCCTGCTGGCCTGGGCTGCTGTTCTGGCGCTGCTGGCGGGATCCTGGCAGGGCGCCGACATGCGCCCCATGGACTTGGTACGCGACTCCAGCAACATGGCCACTTATGCCGCCGATTTTTTCCCGCCCAACTTTAGTCAGTGGCGTTTTTACCTGGCAGAAATGCTGGTCACCTTGCAGATCGCGGTGTGGGGAACCGCGCTGGCTGTTATTTTTGCCGTTCCGCTCGGTTTGCTGTCAGCAGCCAACATCGCGCCGACCTGGGTGCGCCAGCCGGTGCGACGCGTGATGGACGCAGCACGCGCCATCAACGAGATGGTGTTTGCCATGTTATTTATCGTCGCGGTCGGGCTGGGGCCGTTTGCCGGGGTACTGGCCTTGTTTGTGCACACCACCGGGGTGTTGGCCAAGCTGTTTTCTGAAGCGGTGGAGTCGATTGATGCGCAACCCGTGGAAGGCATTCGCGCCACTGGCGCCAATGCACTGGAAGAAATTGTCTTCGGTATTATTCCGCAAGTGCTGCCGCTATGGATTTCCTATTCGCTCTACCGCTTCGAGTCGAATGTGCGTTCAGCCTCAGTTGTCGGCATGGTCGGGGCTGGTGGCATCGGTGTAATCCTGTGGGAAATCATTCGTGGCTTTCAATACGCCGAAACCTGCGCCGTGATGATCATCATCATCGTGTCGGTCACGGTGATTGACCTGATCTCAGCCCGTATTCGACAACTGCTTGTTTAGGAGGCTTTCATGGCGTTGCAGATTGAACAGATCACCGCGGTGTTCCAAACACAGGGGGCCGTGCAGTATGGCGCAGAAGCCATTACCCAGCAGCAGCATGCCTTGCAATGCGCGCACCTGGCTGAGCAGGCGGGCGCCTCGCCAGCGTTGGTTGCGGCAGCCCTGCTGCACGACCTCGGACATTTACTGGCTCCCAAAATTTCAACCCCTTCGCTGGCGGCTGATGATGTTCACCAGTGTGTAGCGATTCCGTTTTTACGCGGCATTTTTCCTAATGCCGTGATTGAGCCAATAAGATTGCATGTCGACGCCAAACGCTACCTGTGCCAGGCAGACCCCGGTTATTGGGCTCGCCTGTCACCGGCTTCCCGGCGCAGCCTAGAACTGCAGGGTGGGCCGTTTTCCAAGGAAGCTGCCGCTAGTTTTATGGGTCAGGCTTTTGCCAATGACGCGGTGGCACTGCGCCGCTGGGACGACCTCGCCAAGGACCCAACCGCCTCGCCGCCCGACTGGGCGCACTATGTGACGATTCTGACTCGTGCCGCGAACTAGGCCATAAGGTAGTCAGCCAGACGCTGGCCGGCGGCAGACAACTCGGCGTCATTAACGATGACACAGTCAGCGGTCATACCGATGAAGCCGGTGTTCCTTGCCAGTCTTTCGGCGACGGCACTGGTGGCATCCCTGCCGCGCTGTCTCAGTCGGGCGGCCAACTGGTCGGGGCTGGCGGTAACTTGCACGATTCGCAGATCCGGCGAAGGGGGCAATTCCCTGACATGTGCACGCGAACCGTTGACCACCACGAGGCGGCCGGCCTGCACCTCCGCCGCATAGTGTTGTGCAATACCATAGTGAAAGCCATGGGCCTGCCAGTGCCAGCACAGACCGCCAGCACGGACCAAGGCGTGAAAGTCCGGCTCGGTCACCGGATCGTGATCAGAGCCGGCCTGCAGGACGCGCGTCACCAAACGACGTGCAAAAACGATGCCTTTTTGGGCGGACAAAGTGTGTTGCGCCGAGGCGACGACACTGTCCTTGCCTGCCCCCGACGGGCCACAAACAAAAATCCAGGCGCCGCTCATACCGGCAACACCATATCAGCGATACGCTGAAACGGGGATCCCGGCGTTCTTTCGACAAACAGACAAAGCCGATCCAGCGACAGCGGGGACTGCTGATTGAGCTGTGCCATTTTTTTAGCCAGCGCATGGGCGACGCGTTGTACCGCCTCGCTGTCCACTGGCCCCGACAGGGTCAGATGCAGCCGAAACCGCTCCATCACGTAGGGGTAGCCATAGCGGTTGAACAACTCAAGCTCACGGGCATCAAGATGCTCCGTGCGGCGGCGAAGCCGGTCAGCGTCTGAAAGCGGGGCGCGCAAGTCGTCCAGCGCCTGCACACAGGCCGCCGCCAACGCCTCCAGACCTGGCGGCGAGGACGCGGGAACGAGGGCCGCAAAGTTGCCCAGCGCGGTGACGCGCAGGGGCCCCAACGGCACTGGTCTGAGATCCCTGGCGAGCTGCGCCAGCCGCCTGACAAGATCAGCTTCACCCAGGCCTTCAGCGAGCCGGAACGGCGCCTTCAGCGTGGCATGAAAGCCATAGCGCCGGGGTTCCGCTGTGATAAGGTCAAGTTCAGCCAGTGCGATGTCTTCAAGCTGCGGTTGTGCCAACAGGCTAAGGTCGTCGTCGCTGCGCCCCAGCCAGTGGTTGCCAAACGCCCACCATAGCGAATATTTTTCAGGCGAAAAATAGACCGCGTAGCGGGCACTCATGCTTCTACTCCGGTGCTGACGACCAGCTGAACCCGGTCGCCGGAAAATACGGTTTCTCCATACTTGATGGGCTGCCCCAACATGTCCACATCCAGGCATTCCACGCACAACACCGGCCGGGTGGCGGGCTGCTTGAGCAGCCGAACCGCTTCCTCGGACGGCATTTGGGTCGTGATGCGACTTTCGGCGCGGACATAGTCCTTGACGCCAAAATGCCGCAGGATTTCGGTGGTGTGCGTGCCGTTGTTGAGCATCTCCAGCAGCCCATCAAAGCGCGCTGCCGGGTAGTAGGCGGTCGCCAGCCCGATCGGCTGGTCATTCGCCTCATCCAGCGTTTCTACCATCAGCACCGCTTCACCTTTGGCTATTTTGAGCGCCTGGGCGGCGCGCTCGGGTGCCGGGATTTCACGGGCAGTCAGCAGCTGTTTGCTGGGGAGCAGACCTTGGCGTTGCAGGTTCTCGCTGAAGCGAGTACGGCGCGAGAGTACGTAGTCGAGCAATTCGTGCTGCACAAACATGCCGCGACCCGGCTCGATGCGAACCAGCCCCTCCAGCTGCAAGGCCGCCACGGCCTGACGCAGCGTGTGGCGGTTCACGCCAAAGCGCATGGCGAGTTCGTTTTCGCTGGGCAGGCGCCCGGTCGCCGTGAAGGCGCGATCGCGGATTTCGGTACCCAGCGTGTCGGCAATCTGCTTCCACACCGCGATGCCGCTGCGCCGACCGGGCGCGCTTGAAGGAGATCGTTCGTTTGTCATCATTTAGTCATGTTGCCCGGTTGAACTAGACGTTCTGTGCACCCACTGCGGGTGCTTGTAGCTAGTAACTTAACTTTAATAACTGATTTAGACATCTGTATGACAAACGAGGCAATCAATACTCCTAACGCGTTGCGCAGGCGATGGCTGGGCGTGCTTTCACGCGCCCCCCGGCCCGCGCTTGAAGCAGCCCTGACCCGCCAAGGCGATCTGGCGTCCCTGGTGCATGTCAGACCGTCCGAAGCCGGCATGGTCATGCTGCGCGGACGCGTTGGCGGGACCGGTGACGCCTTCAATCTGGGGGAAGCCAGTGTCACCCGTTGTGCCTTGCGCCTGGGGGCTGGCCCACTGGGCGTGGGTTATACGCTGGGCCGTGACCGGCGCAAGGCCGAACTGATCGCCATTTTTGATGCCCTGCTGCAAGACGAGACCCGACAGGGTGAGCTTCAACGCGAGCTGATTGAGCCCTTGGCCGGACAACAGGCCCTGCAGCGGGCTGCTGCCAGCCGCTCGGCAGCAGCCTCCAAAGTTGAATTTTTCACGTTTGTACGAGGCGAATCATGAACTCTAAATCCCAGCTTAGTGCCGGTTTTACAGACTCGGTACACGACGCACAACACGCTTTTCGGTCGGTGCTCGATGCCCTCGCAAGGCCAGGACGGCGCTTGGTCCTGGGTCAACCGATCCATGGTTTGGAGCTGGGCCCGGCGATGGCCCACTTGCTGCTCGCACTGACCGACGACGACACCGCCGTCTGGTGGCAGCCCAGCGAGAACGCAGCCCCCGACTGGCTGCGCTTTCATACCGGCGCCACCGTGGCGGCAACACCAGATGAGGCG
>JBLHZH010000148.1:0-6361 GCA_047629695.1 Rhodoferax sp. | reverse complement strand
GGGCCGCCATCCAGAATCAGCAAATCAGCCTCAAATTCGCCTTGCACGTGGCGTGCGGTGGTCGGGCTGACGCGGCCAAACTGGTTGGCGCTGGGCGCGGCAACGCCCCAAACCGGAGGCGTGAGGGTCTGGCAGACCTGCAGTAACGCCTGCGCCACCGGGTGCGAAGGACAGCGCAGACCAATCGAGTTTTGCCCCCCCGCCGCCGCTGCGGCCACTTCGGGACGACGCGGCAAAATCAGGGTCAGCGGGCCAGGCCAGAAAGCCTGCATGAGCGCACGGGCAAAATCAGGCACCTCAGCAGCGTAATGTGTCACGCTGGCTGCGTTCAGTACATGTACGATCAGGGGGTGGGCCGGAGGCCGGCCTTTGGCCTGGTAAATCCGGGCGACAGCCGCCACGTTGTCGGCATCAGCCGCCAGGCCATACACCGTCTCGGTCGGCAGGCCCAGCAACTCGCCAGCCCCGATGACCGTGGCCGCCCGGGCAATGGCTGCAGCGCTAAAACCGTCCAGAATCATGGCCGATCCGGTGCTCAAAATGCCTCGATACCCAAAATGCGCGCGGCTTCCAGTGCCGTGGCCCGGACCTCGGCTACCGTGGCCCCCGTCAGGGTCAAATGCCCCATTTTACGACCGGGACTGGCCTTGAGCTTGCCGTACAAATGCAGATGGGCGCCGGGTAGCGCCAGCACCTGCTGCCAGGGCGGCGTCTGCTGGTCGTGCCACAAATCGCCCAGCAAGTTGAGCATGATGCCCGGACTGTGCTGGCGCGGCTGCACCAGTGGCAAGCCAGCCAGCGTGCGCACCTGAAGGTCAAACTGGGACAGGTCGCAGGCATCCAGGCTGTAATGACCACTGTTGTGCGGGCGCGGCGCCATCTCGTTGACGATCAGGCTGTCGTCCTGCAACACAAAGAACTCGACGCACAACACACCGACATACTGCAACTCTTTTGCAATGGCCTTGGCAGCCGCGATCGCCCGGTCGGAAAGCTCAGCGGGCAGGTTGCCCGGGTAAGCCTCGGTAACCACCAGAATGCCGTCACGGTGCAGGTTGAGTTGTATCGGCAGGTTAACCAGCGCGCCGTCCCACCCCCGCGCCACCAATACCGAGCACTCGGCCTTGAGCGGCAGCATTTTCTCCAGCACGCAGGTGACGTTGTTCAACGTGTCCCAGGCAGCGGCCAACTCGGCGCGGTTTTTAACACGCACCTGACCCTTGCCGTCGTAGCCCATCCGCGCAGTCTTGACGATACCGGGCAGCAGGTCGTCACTGACGGCCGCCAGTTGTACGGCATTTTCGATCATGGCATAGGGCGCGCAGGGCACACCGCAGCGAACAAAATGTGACTTTTCCTTAACCCGGTCCTGGGCAATGCCAACAGCCTCGGCACTGGGGGCTACCGGACGGGCAGCACCCAGCGTCATCAGGGCCGGCGCCGGCACATTCTCGAACTCGGTGGTGATCGCGGCGCAGCGCTGCATCAGCTGCGCCAGGCCTTGTTCGTCAAGATAATCGGTCTGAATATGGTAGTGGCTGACCAAGCCGGCGGGACTGATCACATCGGGGTCCAGCACCACCGTGAAGTAGCCCATGGCCTGCGCCGCCTGGACAAACATGCGCCCGAGCTGGCCCCCACCTATGACGCCCAGCGTAGTTTGCTGGCCAGCATTGGCGCGACTACCCGGTAACAGCGGCTTGCTGCTCACAACACAGGCGGCAGCGTCATGCTGCGGGCGATTTCGGTTTGTGCGGCGCGAAAGGCGTCCAGCCGGGCGCGCAGCAATGGGTCGTCGTTGGCCAACATGGCCACCGCAAACAAGGCCGCATTGGCGGCGCCGGCCGCGCCAATGGCAAAGGTGGCAACCGGAATGCCCTTGGGCATTTGCACAATACTGTGCAGGGAATCGACACCCGATAGGTGCTTGCTGGCCACCGGCACGCCCAGTATCGGCACCGTGGTCTTGGCCGCCAGCATGCCGGGCAAATGCGCGGCCCCCCCGGCCCCGGCGATGATGGCCTTCATGCCGCGACCGACAGCGGCCTCGGCATAGGCAAACATATCGTCAGGCATGCGATGCGCCGAGACCACCCGCGCCTCGTGGGTGATACCAAACTGTTGGAGAATATGGACTGCGTGTTGCAGGGTGTCCCAGTCCGAACTGGAACCCATGACAACGCCGATTTGAATGTGTTTCATAGTGACAAATTTTACTTAACCTGCGGGCCCCGAAAAAATGATAAACGTAACTGCTGAAAATTTTGATGCTGAGGTCGTGGCCGCCTCCATGCAAACCCCCGTGCTGGTCGACTTCTGGGCGCCTTGGTGCGGCCCTTGCAAGGTGATTGGCCCCCTGCTTGAAAAGATCGAACTGGCCTACGCCGGACGCTTCAAACTGGTCAAAATTGACTCGGATCAGGAACAAGAGATCAGCGGTGCCTTTGGCATTCGCAGCATCCCCACCTGTGTGCTGATGGTCGGCGGCAAGCCGGTGGATGGGTTCACCGGCGCTCTGCCCGAAGGCCAGATCAAGGCTTTTCTGGACAAACACCTGCCCGCAGACGATGTGCTGGAGGCCGAGGTAATGAGCGTTGAAATCAGTGATGCACCGCCCGCCGATGATCCGCAAGCGCTGCACGAGACCTTGCAGCAGGCCATGCTCAAGAATCCAGACGACGACAACGCCCGTTTTGACTACATCAAATACCTGCTGCAAATTGGTCGCGACGACGACGCCAAGGTAGCTTTTGCCCCGGTGATCGCCAAAACTGAACTGATCCGCCGCTTTGATTCGCTGCAACGCTGGATGAACGCCATCGACTTTGCCATTGACCGACCCGACCTGACCGCTGGCAGCGCCAGTTTTGATGAAAAAATAGCCCTTAATAAGCGTGACTTTGACACCCGCTTTGCCAAGGCGCAGACCCTAATGGCCGCGCAGAACTGGGTCGCTGCCATGGACGAGTTGCTCGAAATCCTGATGCGCGACAAGGCTTGGGCCGACGACCTAGCGCGCAAGACCTTCATCGCCATTATTGACATCATTGAACCGCCCCCGGTCAAGGTCGCCGACGGCCAAATTCCGCCGGTCGACCCGACCGTGGCGACCTATCGACGCCGCCTGAGCAGCGTTATTTTGAGTTAGGGCAGAGCGCGTCAACCGGCCACCAAGTGGCGTCTTCGATGCCAAGCACCACCTGATACGCCTCAATGGTCACCGCCAGCAAAACGCAGTCTGCTGACGCCATAAAGTCTGCCAAGTCGGGGTGCCTTTGCAGATGCGCCTGAGACAGGGTCGCCTGCTCGGTGACGCCAACTTCGCGCACCCGGCCCAGCGCGCTTGCCACCAAGCCGACCGGTCCGTCGATCGATTGCGCGCCGCGCCCATCCAGCAACAACGACACCTGCGGGTTCTGCGCCAGATTGCTGTGTTTGCGGGTACTCCGGTAGGTTGCAAAAATCAGCTGACGACCACCCTCAAAAGGCGTGATAGTCACCAAGCTGGTGTGTGGCTGCCCCTCACTTTCAGTGGCCAGCACCGCAAAGTCGCTCACCTTGAGAAGATGTTGGAGGTGGTTTTGGGTCGTATCTTCTTGGGACATGGCGTATCAGGTTGACCTGGTTTTCAGAGAAATACCAGGCAATTTAAAAAATGAGAGTATCGGCTATCGTTATCAACTCACAATTGACCCAGCTTCAAGCCGCCCAACCAGGAACCTACCCATGCTGACCATTCACCACCTTGGCAAATCACAATCAGAGCGAATTATCTGGCTCTGCGAAGAACTGGGCCTGCCCTATGACCTGAAGCACTACCCGCGTGACCCGGTGACGATTCTGTCACCGCCTGAACTGAAAGCGCTGCATCCGCTGGGCGCCGCGCCGGTCATCACGGACGAGGGACTGATGCTGGCCGAATCGGGTGCCATTGTTCAATACATCATCGCAAAACATGGGCAGGACCGACTGGCCCCAGGCACAACGGACCCGGACTTTGCCCCCTACCTCTACTGGTTTCACTTTGCCAATGCGAACCTGCAAAGCCATATGGGACGCAACATGATCCTGCGCCGACTCAACCTGGCTGCCGACAACCCGACGCTGCTGGCGACCCAAGGCCGGCTGGACCAGGCGCTTGAGCTGGTCGAAGCCCGGCTCGGCGAGGTCAACTACCTAGCAGGTCAAGCGTTCTCGGCGGCGGACATCATGACCGTCTTTTCACTCACGACTATGCGCCACTTTCTGCCTCTGGATCTGGCGCCGTATCCGCACATCTTGGACTACCTGCAACGCATCGGCCGTCGCGCCGCCTACCAACGGGCCATGCGCCGAGGCGACCCGGAGCTGACACCCCTACTGACCTGACAGCCACCACCTGCCTGTGCTAGACCGAGGGAAATACGCCCACGCCAAACAGCCCAATGAGCCCGATCACGATCAAGTAAACGGCCACAATAAAGCTCAGCAACTTGGGCATGGCCAGAATGAGAATTCCTGCAACGAGGGAGATCAGGGGGGCCAAACTGAGATGAATGTTCATAGGGACTCCAATACTTTTGGCTAGTATAGGGAGTGGCCTGTGCAGTGGCTTTCGGCTGGCCGTGTTTGCCCATATGCCGGCGCAGGATTGACGCCCCAGCTTGTAGTAAAGTTCTAGTCACCATGCCCTACGCCCTTGTCAATTCCGCGCTGCAGAGGTCTGCCCTGCGACTGGCATTGGTGGCCCTGCCGGTCGTCCTGCTACAAGGCTGTGCATCGGGGTTGTCCGCCACGGCGATGTCCACTGCAAACGCCTATACCCAGGCCAACTGTCTCACGTGGGGCGCGAACCCTGGCACTGTGGCGCGCCTGCAAACCACGGGCCTCATGGCCTACCTGGATTCGCAGTTGCACCCGGGCACGGCAGCGGAACTACCGGCTGAGGTGCAGGCACAAATTAACGATATGCGTCTCAGCCAGCACTCGTTTGTGGCCTTGGTGCAGGACATGGAAGAACGCCGCAAGGCCGTTGACGTCATCACCGGCGACGCCAAAAAAGTCGTGCAACAAACTTACCAGACCGAAATGAATCGCCTGGCCCGTGAGGCAGCCGCGCGGCATTTGCTGCGCACCCTGTATTCAACCCGGCAGGTACAGGAAGAAATGACCTGGTTCTGGCTTAACCACTTCAACGTGCGTCAGGGCAAGAGCAACCTGCGCGTGGACCGCAGCTACACCCAGCAGGATGTACAGGAACTGGCCCGCGTACTAACTTGGTGTCGGCATCAACCTGGGCACCACACAACCGGTGCAGCGCAAGGAATTGCAAAACGACTACGTACGCCGCGGGCTGTTCGAATTTAACCCGGCGCGCCATGATTTTGGTGCCAAAACGCTGCTCGGCCAACCCCTGCGCAGCCAGGACCTGGCAGAACGGGAGGAAGCTCTGGACCGCCTGACACGCCACCCGGCTACCGCCCGCTTCATCAGCCGAAAATTGGCGACCGACTGGCTGAGCGATAACCCCTCGCCCCCGCTGCTGCAAGCCATGGCGCAGACCTTCAAGCGCCATGGCGGCGACATTGCCCGCACCCTTGAAGTGCTCTTTACCTCCGATGAGTTTTCCGGGGCAGCGCCGACGAAGTTCAAGCACCCGCTGCGTTTTGTTCTTTCCGCCGTGCGCCTGGCCTACGACGAAAAACCCATGCTCAATGTCGAACCGATACTGAACTGGATCAACCGTCTGGGCTAGCCTTTGTATGGCCGCGCCACACCGGACGGCTATGCCCTGCAATCCAGCGCCTGGGACAGCCCCGGGCAATTGACCACGCGCTTTGAGGTCGCCCGGGCCATCGGCTCCAGCAGTGCAGAACTGTTCCGAACCGAGGGCTGCAGCCGCAGGAGCGCCCGGCTTTCCCCCAGCTGGCCAATGCCTTGTATTACCAGTCCATTCAGAAAACCCTGGGGCCCGCCACACGCCAGGCCCTGGAGCAGGCCACCTCGCCGCAGGAATGGAATGCCTTTTTGCGGTCATCGCCCGAAATGATGCGCCGTTAATCATCCGCCCCAGGCACCGTTCCCTATGCAACGCCGTAACGCTTTGGCTGCCATGGCCGGTCTGGCCGCCCTGTCCCTCAGCACAATGACCCGATTGCTGGCCGCCCCCGGCAGCCAATCACGCTTACTGGTGGTGTTTCTGCGGGGGGCTTACGACGCCTGCAGCCTGCTGATGCCGGTATCAAGCCCCTTTTACTACGAAGTGCGTCCCGATATTTCAATTGCAAAACCGTCAGAGGACCGAACCTCGGCCCTGCCCCTGACGGCCGACTGGGGCCTGCACCCGGCACTGCACGACTCGCTCTATCCTTTTTACAACAAC
>JBLHZH010000147.1:0-6378 GCA_047629695.1 Rhodoferax sp. | reverse complement strand
CCCGTCCCGGCGCAGCAGGTGATTGAGACCCCTGATGGCGTTCATGGGAGTGCAAATTTCACAGCTCATGTTGTTCAGGAAAACACTTTTGGCCCGGTTCGCCGCATCGGCCTGCTGGCGCGCCAGTGTCAGCTCCTGTGTGCGCTGGGCGACTACCGCTTCCAGGTTGTTGCGGTGGTTTTCCAACTCGGGATTCAGACGCTGCCTCGGCCACATCGCTCTCGATGATTTCCTGCGCCTGTTTCTGATCCTCAATCACTCTGAGCAGGGCCTGGCGCGATTGCTGTGCTGTCGCTAGCAAGGCCTGCGCCAGCCGCTCGGAGTCAGCCAGGGTAGCGATGCGTTTCTGTTCGGTCAGGTCGGTCGCCATCAGGCTGAACCGCGGCGGCATGTTGGCCATGTGCAGCGGACTGACCGAGACCTGTACCGACACTGGCGTGGCGTCGCTGGCGATCAGGTCCAGCTACTGGCGTCGCTGATCGACCACACCTGGCGCCAACGAGCCAATCAGCAGGGCTTGACTGGCGGACGCCACCCAGCACTGAAACTCTGCCCCCATCACTTGCGCCAGCGGCATTTTGACCATCTCGGCAAAGCGCCGGTTGGCGTACAAAATCAGGCCCAGGGCGGTCAGCGTCAGCGTACTTTCGCTCATGTCCTCAATCAGAAAGTAGTACGCGTAGTCGGCGCCCTTCAGGGTAACGAGCTGCTCCCCATGCGGCCCAGCCACCACCAGCGCATCGACCTCGCCCTCGTGAATCGCACGCAAGGTGCCCTGCGCCTCACCCAGTTGTCAGCGTAATAAATCACACGCAGCCATCAGCTATTTACGAGTGGCATGAAGGTATATTTTCATTTATCTGGGTCGGACATCCAGCCCCACTAGCACCCGCTCGGATCTGGACAAATCACCCACGATCTGGCGCAGCAGCAGCGGCAGCGGTAGCAGCAACTGGCGGATCAGGGCGGACGCCGCCAAAATCTGCTCGCCCTGCGCCAGTTGCGGGTGCTGCTAGAGGTCAACCACCTTTAGCTCGTAGTCACCGTCCAGGTGCTCTTCGCGTATTTTTTTAATATCGGCAGTTGCCCGCAAAGACTTCGGCGAGGCCCCGGTAATACACAAACGCAACACATAATTCGCATTGGCCTGCGCAAGGGCTTGTGTGGTCTCTTGCATGGTCTTTTTTAGGCATGCTGACCTCCCTAGGGCCAGGGCAATAAGTCCAGCCCGACCAACGCCCGCTCAGTGTTGGAAAGGTCGCCAATGATTTTGTGCACCGGTTCGGGCAACTTACGCACCAGCGTTGGAATTGCAAGGATCTATTCGCCCCGCACTAAGCAGGGGTTCTCTATCAAGTCGATCACCTCCCATTGGTAGCGCCCGGCCAGGTAGGTCTCACATAGGGTTTTGAGGCTGACAAACGCCAGCAGCGACTTGGGTGTCTGCCCAGCCACCTACAAACGCAGCACATACAGTTTGGGTATGGCCTAAACCGAAGCCGTCTTTTGTGGCAAGGTCCGCCCTAATAGAGCGCATATTGCGCAAGATTTGGTTGGACGAGTCCTCAAATACAAAATAAATGGCGCGCTCACCGCGTCGGTAGGCGACATCGACAAAATGCGCAGCCAGGCCGCTCTTGCCGGCGCCCGCCGTGCCCGACACCAGAATGCGGCTAACCCCAGTAAAACCCGGCGTTGCCCAGTATGGTGTCGAGCCGCAGCACGCCGGTGGGCACGCGCTCGGTGGACCCTTGGTGCTGCAGGCCCAGCGAGGTCACCAGTAACATCGTGATGTCGTCCTCGTCAATCAAAAAAGGGGATTCGTTGGCGCCCTGCAGCGAGCCCCGGGACTTGACCATCCGCAAGCGCCGGGGCTCGCTGCTCACTGAACCGGTGGTCGAGCACAATCACGCAATCGAAAACATATTTTTCCAGCCCCTGACGCGTCAGGCTCGCATCACCGCGTTCGCTGGTGATGATCGCGGTCACGCCTTTGTCTTTGAGCCAGCGAAATAGGTGCCGCAACTCGGCGCGCAGGATCAACGGGTTGGGCAAACCGGCAAACAGCGACTCCACGATATCCAGTACCACACGTTTGGCGCCGACCTCATCAATCGCCTGACCGAGCCGGATCAACAGATCCTTTAAGGTCAAACTCCCCGGCCTCCTCGATTTCGCTGCGCTCGATGTGGACAAAATCAATCACCAGTTGCTTGCATGTCACTAGATCGTCCAGGTCAAAGCCGCGTGAGGCCACATTGTTGGTCAGGTCCTGAGCCGCCTCCTCAAACGCCATAAAG
This sequence comes from Rhodoferax sp., assembly GCA_047629695.1. Classification (GTDB taxonomy): domain Bacteria; phylum Pseudomonadota; class Gammaproteobacteria; order Burkholderiales; family Burkholderiaceae_C; genus Rhodoferax. The sequence continues at coordinate 4,078 of JBLHZH010000147.1, read as the reverse complement.
ACGCCCGACTCGTTGTACTGTGTGATGCCACAGGCCAAAAATTCCATCGCTGGCAGAGTCTTGGCGCAACCGGCGCTGCCGCAAATCAGCGTTGGGCGACCGGTCGGCAAACTACCGTTGGTGATCTCATCGAGCCCCTGAATTCCGGCTGGCGACTTGGACAGTTGCGGTCGGGCAAGCGGCGTGGGCAGATGCTCGGTCATAGCGGCGTCTCCTGAAGATCCGGCGGGATGGCACGGGGGTAGCGCAGGGGTAAACCCGTCTGCAGCAGCAGTTGGTTAACCTCTTTTTGAGCTCAATAATGCGCATCTCGCGGCCCAGCATGGCGTCGTAACCACGGCGCAGTACTTCCAGCTGAGCGACTAGATTCAATTGCCCCTGCCGGATGGCTGTGAGGTCACTGAGAATATGCACGGAGTAATCCGCCTGCTCCGCATCAGCGTGCTGTGTGTAGCCCCGGGAGAGAAAATCCGGTCCCCGACGTGCACTTCGTCAGCACTGCCTTTGGCATTTTGTTCTCCGGCCACGACACGGCAGCCGGGCAGCGAACCGCTGCCCGGAAGGAATATCTCCCAATACAGCTACCCCAGGACCAACGTCTCCGGCTTGCCGGCTTCACGGCAATAGACGCGATTGGCAAACAGAATGCGGAACTGCGCATCATGGAGAAAAATCGAGTCGCCGATGATGTCGAAGATATAACGCCCCATATCAGGACGCATCGTCATAGCCACCTCCTAATCTCTCTGTATGTGTGTCTCTCTCTCTCTGCCAGTCAAGACACGACGTCAGTCGCTTGCGAGCCTGGAGAGCCGGCAAGGACCACCCCAGCGTTATCTCGGCGAGGCCACAGGCTACGGCAGTTCATGCAGCCCTAGATTGCCACGTTGCGCTCGCGAAGACGAAAGTACGTGAGCGGGATTCACGTCTACAAAAAAGGTGTTCTGTATTTTCAAAGCGCCCCTGGAGGAAACTGCAAGGCTTCAGTAGAAATCAACGCCACCGGCGCGACATTGATTTTTGTCAGCCTAAGGGTTTATGGGCTGCCGCGGCCTGCGGCCTCCCAGAGACGGACACTGATTCGTCTTTGCGAGGAGCACCAGCGACGCGGCAATCCAGACAGTCAGAGGGTCATAGGCTGCCATACTTCACTCGCAGAGACGAAGAAAGCAGGGCCTTACAGAAACGACAAAGGGTCAGGTCTGGAGGTAAAAGCGTAGCCGCAGCAGCGTCTTGAAGCGCTTGACTACGGCCAGCGTGTCTTTGAGCAGGTCGCGGTCCAGGCCACTGAGCCGGGCCATGTCAATGGCGCCGGTCACCGGCTGCTGCTGTTCCAGTTCGGCCAGGCCGACTTTCAGTTTGAGGCCCATGAAGAAGTGCAGGCTCTCGGTCAGATCAGCGCCCAAGGTGGCCTCCAGGTAGCCGGCCTGGACCAGCGCGGCCAAGCGCTCAGTGGTGCTGACCTCGAGCACATGGTGCGCAAGTGCCAGGCTGCGCACCCCATGCACCAGCGGGAAAATACCTTCTTTTTTGAGGTTCAGGGGCTGCTCGGTCTCGCCCAGACCCAGCAGCCGGGTCCACCAGCCGCCCCCGCTGCCGAAGGCATCAATGGCCGCAGCAAAACGGTTCAACATGACGTCGTTGTCGGTCGCCATCGCGGCCAGACTGTGGCGCACGGCGTCGAGCAGGCTGACATCGCCGCAGACCGCATGCGCGTCCATAAAAATGGCCAAGTTCATCAGGCTGTCGGCATTGGGCAGCATCAGCCACTGGCGTGCCATGCGCGTAAATTCAGCGCCCGACTGACACCATTGCGGGTTGCTCACCATGATGAAGCCGGGGCACGGCGGATAACCAAAACCGGCCAGCGCGCCGGAGAAGCGCTCACAAATCGTTGCCAGATCGGCCGGCGGCACATAGCCGTCGCGCAGGATCAGGCCGTTGTCCTGATCGGTCTTGAGCAACTGCTCGCCGCGCCCTTCACTGCCCATCACAAACAGGCAGCTGTTGGCCACCAGATCGGGGGGCGCCACTAGTTGCCAGGCACGCTCAAACAAGCGGGCATTGAGTTGCTGCACCAACTGCGCAATCAGGTTGACGCGGGTGCCGTTGCGGTACAGCAGCGCCATCATGCGGGTGATACGGGCAGCGGCGGCACTCAGGCCGGTCAGGTCGATGGCCTGCTCGATCTCGACCGTGATGAGGTGCGACTGGTTACTTAAAAAACTGAACAGATCAAGCGCTTCCAGAATGCCGAGCACGGCACCGGCCTGCACCACCACCAGGCGGTGCACGCGGCGGCGCAGCATCAAGGCCATGGCGTCGCCCAACTGGCCCGAGGGCGACACCTCCACCAGTGAAAAATTGGCCAGCTCACCCACCGCCAATTGGTCCAACGGACGACCGTCCAACACCGCACGCTGCAGCGTAGTCGCCGTAAAAATACCCAAGCGGTGCGGCATGGCACGGGTGTCGCGCACCAGTACATTGGCGGTGCGCCGGGCCTGAAACAGCTGCACCACCGACAGCACATCGGTCGCATAGTCAACGAAGTGGGCAGGCCGCAAAAAAGCCTCGTCGACCCGCGACAGCGTGAGCGACTGCAACTCGTGCTGACGCGTACGTTCGGCCAGGGCCTGCAGTTTGTGGCTGAGGTCGGCAAACAGCAAGGCGCCAAACGCGGCATTGGACGCAATCAGCGCATTCACCACCGGGAGCGCCAGCTGGTAGGCCTGCACCGCGTCAACCGCCACAAAGTGGCCGCTGACCCTTCCGACCACTAAGCCACGGGCATCAAAGCTGTCACCCGGCCCGTAGGTGGTAATGATCTCGTCGCCGTCCTGCTGCGTGACACGGCCACTGATGAGCACAAACAGGTGGGTCGGAATGCTATGCAGTTCAAGAATTGTCTGCCCCGGCTGGAAATCCAACACCGCCACGCTTTGTTGAACCAGCTGCTGCTCCTGCAGGCTCAGACAATCAAAAGGCGAGGCAGAGAAGTTGAAGGCATGGGACATGGCGCTGATTATTGAATGTTGCGCGCCGACTGGCAACTGAAAGCGTCAGTTCGGACGCAGAACACCTGACACCCCAGGGGCTAGACTGTCCCATATGGTCTCAAACCAAGGGTCGCCAGCGACATAGGCCTGAAGCATGGGCAGGGCGTCAAGGCCCCAGAACAACTTGCCGTCCACCACAAAGGTCGGAACACCAAAGACGCCCAGCGCAATGGCCTCGTCGGTGTGGGCCTTGAGCTGGTCCTTAACGGCTTTGCTGGCAGGCGCGCAGGGCGGCTGCAGTTGCTCAGTGATGGCCTGTAAACGCAACGGGTCGGCGGCCTCGGCGCCGCCCTGCCAGACGTGCTTGAACAGGGTCTCCACTACGTAGCGGTTGGGCTGGCCACTGGCCTCGCAGGCCACTGCCAGGCGCAGCAGGGCCAGCGGATTGAAGGGCATGCTGGCCGGTACCTGCAGGTTAACACCGTGACTGCGCGACAGCCATTGCACCTGGCGCAAGGTCCAGTCGCGCTTGGGCGCAATCTCGACCGGGCCCAGCTGCCCGTGGTGTTTCAGCAGGGCCGGCAGAAAGACAGGCTTATAAGTCACACTGTAGCTGTGGCCCCTCAGCGCTGCGGGCAGTTGCTCAAATGCCAGGTAGGCGAAGGGCGAGAGAAAATCCAGATAAAAGGTGATGTGCTTCATGCGGCTTGTGCCTGCAGACGCTGCTCAATGCGACTCCAGACCAAGCGCTTGTCGGCGTCATCGGCGCGGCTCCAGTCCCGAATTTCATCCATGCTGCGCAGGCAACCCTCGCACCAACCGGCAGCCGCGTTCATGCGGCAGACCGAGATGCAGGGCGACGGTACGGCGTCCGTGGTGGTACGTACCAGCACGGCGCGTGCGGCCAGTAAGGCCGGTACGTCAAGCACCGGCGCCGGGGCCGTCTGCACCACATCGACGACGGGGGCACCGGACAGGCGTACCAGGTCCTGTGGGTGTAATTGAAAGACCGCATGCGGGTGACCGGCAGCGGCCCACAGCGCGTCAAAGCGAAACAGCGACTGGTCGATCAGTGTCAC
>JBLHZH010000146.1:0-6390 GCA_047629695.1 Rhodoferax sp. | reverse complement strand
GGCAGGATTATCCCCGCCATTAACGACACTCGCATAGGCGAAGTGGGGCCATGGACTCCCGCGGCCTCGCAGAGACGACAGCATTTTCGTCTTTATGAGGAGGAACGACGCATCAATCCAGGCCGTCATGGGCTGCTACGCTTTGCTCGCAGAGACAAAGCAACCGGCTTGCAAAGGCCAAATGGGATTACGGACGACTGTTTTCAGGCGGTCAAAAAGCCTTTCTAAAATAGCCCCTGTGAATTCAATCTTTGCCCCCCTCCCCCGCCGCCCCATTCGTGAATTGCCCGACGAGCTGATCAGCCAGATTGCCGCCGGCGAGGTGGTGGAGCGCCCAGCCTCGGTGGTGCGTGAGCTGGTTGACAACGCGCTGGACGCTGGCGCCAACCAGATCACCGTGCGCCTACTGGCGGGCGGTGTGCGACTGATTGCGGTAGAAGATGATGGCAGCGGCATCCTGCTGGATGAATTGCCGATCGCCCTGAAGCGCCACGCCACCAGCAAAATCAGCAGCCTGCTGGACCTGGAGTCGGTGGGCACCATGGGGTTTCGGGGTGAAGCGCTGGCGGCCATTAACTCCATCTCAGACTGCGCCATCCTGTCCCGCGCGGCCGGAGAAAGCCATGCCTGGTGTCTAGATGGCCGCACCGGCGAGCTGAAGCCGGTGGCGCGCAGCACCGGCACCACGGTCGAGGTCAAGGAATTGTTTTTCAGTACCCCGGCCCGACGCAAATTTCTCAAAACCGATGCTACCGAGCTGGCCCATTGCGTCGAAGCGGTGCGGCGCCACGCCCTGGCCCGCCCCGATGTCGGTTTTGCCATCTGGCACGAGGGTCGGTTGGTCACGCAATGGCGCAAATGCGAAGGTGCCGAGGCACTGGACCAGCGCTTGGCCGATGTGCTGGGCACCGACTTTGTCGAGCGTTCGGTGCGGGTGGACTACCGCAACCGCCCCAACAGCCACCTGGAGACTGCTCCCAGCGTACGAGTCTGGGGCCGCGCCGGTATTCCGGACGCCGCACGCTCCCGCGCTGACCAGCAATTTTGCTATGTCAACGGCCGCTTTGTACGGGACAAGGTACTGAGTCATGCCGCCCGCAGTGCGTTTGAGGACGTGCTGCACGGCCACCGCCAGCCGGTCTATGCGCTGTACATTGCAATTGACCCAACCCGGGTAGATGTCAATGTGCACCCAACCAAGATTGAAGTCCGGTTTCGGGACAGCCGCGAAGTACATCAGGCGGTTCGCCATGCCGTAGAAGATGCCTTGGCGGTGCCGCGTACTGGCGCCGCCCTGGCGCCTGCAGACCTCAATTCAACCCTTAGCGCGCTGGCGCCAATCGGGGCGCCCGCTGATCCAAACCAGGGACTGGCGCCAATGACCTATGCGCAAACGGCAATGAATTTCGAGACGTTAGGCGGCCATAAAGTCAGTGACCTAAGCTTGCTCTGGCAGCCAACGCCAGGCACCCCAGCTACGAACAACACCAGCACCACCACAAATGTCAACACGGCGGCCAACACGCTAGAGACGACCCCGACGCTGGTACTGCCTGCAGCGTCGACAGCCGCCCCTGGTGTCTGGCCTTTGGGTCGGGCGCTGGCGCAGTTGCAAGGCATCTACATCCTGGCTGAGAACCTTCAAGGCCTAATTATTGTGGATATGCATGCCGCCCATGAGCGCATTGTTTATGAGCGGCTCAAGGCCCAGTGGCGGCGTCCCGAGGCCGACACGACCGAAAATTTGCCGGGGCTGGCCAGCCAGCCGCTACTGATTCCAGCCACCTTTGCCGCCACCCTGGGCGAGTTGGCGACAGCGGAGGCCCATGTCGAGGTGCTCAAAACACTGGGACTGGAGATCACCGTTTTTTCAGCCAAGACCCTAGCGGTGCGGGCGGTGCCGGTCACTCTGGCACAAGGTGACGCCACCGAGTTGGCCCGCAGCGTACTGGCCGAACTGGCCCAGCACGATGCCAGCAGCGTGATCGAGCGGGCACAAAACGAGCTACTATCCACCATGGCCTGCCACGGCGCGGTACGCGCCAACCGCCGCCTCACGGTGGAAGAGATGAACGCCTTGCTGCGCCAGATGGAGGCTACCGACCGCTCTGACCAGTGCAACCATGGACGTCCGACCTGGCGACAAATCAGCATCAAAGAACTCGACACTTTGTTCATGCGGGGACGTTAAGCCGCAACCCATGCCGACACTTACCAATTTGCGCCGCCTCGCCTCGCCTAGCCAACGCCATAAAGTTAACCTTGAGATACGCGCCCTGTGGCTGCTGGCTTGGCCGATCCTGATCGGCCAACTGGCCAATATGGGCATGTCCGTGGTCGATATAGCGATGGCCGGGCATGCCTCGGCACAAGACCTCGCGGGCGTCTCACTGGGCGTGTCAATCTGGAATATCGCCACCATAACCCTGATGGGCGTGATGATGGCGGTCAACCCAGTTGTAGCCCATCATGTAGGTGCCAATGAGGTCGGCAAAGTGCCGCATGTGGTTCGTCAGGCACTTTGGAAGGCGCTGGGCGTGGGCCTGCTGACCGCCATTGCGGCCAATTTATCCTGCTTTGTTTTTGACCACCTGGGGCTGGAGCCCGCCGTGCGCGATATGGCCAAAGAATTTGTTCTGGTCACCAGCCTATCAATTCCTGCCTATGCCTGCTACCGCGTGCTCTACGGCTACAGCGCCAGCCTGAACCAGACCAAACCCCTGATGGTGATCGCCATTGGCGCCCTGCTGCTCAATGTCATGATCAACTGGCTACTGATCTTTGGCAACCTGGGTTTTCCGCGTCTGGGCGGCATGGGCTGCGCCTGGTCGACGCTGGCCTGCGTGTGGTTCAACCTGCTGGGTATGTTGTGGTGGATGCGACGCGCTCCTGCTTACCATAGCACCTGGCCGTTTGACCGTTTCGAGCGCCCGCACTGGCTACAAATACGCAGCCTGCTGCGCCTAGGCTTGCCAATTGGCGTGACCTATTGTGTCGAGACCAGCGCTTTCAGTGTGATTGCCTTGCTGGTGGCACGGTTTGGCAACACCCAGATCGCGGCTAACCAGATCACCCTCAATGTTTCTTCACTTTTCTTCATGGTGCCCCTGAGTCTGGGTATAGCAGTCATGACCCGGGTGGGCCAATCACTGGGCGCATGTGACCCGGTGGCCGCGCGCTTTCGCGCCTGGGTTGGTGTAGGTATGTCCCTGCTGTGCGCAATGGCCGCCGCCGCCTTTATGGCTACCTTCAACCACCAAATTGCCGCGCTTTACACCAACGATATGGCGGTAATCACAGTGGCAGCACAACTAATTTTTCTGGTGGCGTTGCTTCAGTTGTCGGATGCTACGCAAATCGCCGCCAGTAGCGCGATTCGTGGCTATAAGGTCAGTCGAGCGCCAATGTTGATCCAGCTAACAGCATTCTGGGTATTTTCACTGCCGCTGGGCTATGCCCTGGGTCTGGCGCCAGACTGGCTGCCCTGGGTCCCGGCGCAACCCATGGCTTCTACCGGGTTCTGGTTGGCTCTGGCTATAGGCCTGACCGTGGCCGCCATTGGCATGACGTTGCTGTTGCGTTACGTGACACGCCAGCGTCTGGTCAGCCACCCTTACACCGCATCGTCCAGCGCATAATCGCTTGACCCATGGGCCTCGGGGTCATCCCGGGTCCGCGCGTGTTCCCGTGCCAGGTGGTGCTTGTGCACCAGACCATGAAACGCTGCAAACGGCCCGCACAGCAAATAAATCAGCTGCAGAATGTCCGTCTGAATCGGCGGCACGGCAGCAACCTAGCCAGCACCCTCCACCTACGCCAAGCCCAAGCCCAAGCCCAAGCCCAGCAAAGCTACCATCAGCTGATTGCATTTTTTCTGTGAGTGCATCTCACACAAAGCTTCCAGCCGTGCGGCCAGCACCAATGGCAGCTACACGGTGTAGCGTTTACCCTGCGCTGTAGCTTACGTGGTGGCATAGACTTTGGCCCGGCTATAGGAATAGTCGTAACAAAATTATCAGTACTCAGTAAACTTGGGACTCAAGCTTTGCTAAATATCAAGCCTGGCAAACAACTACCACGAAGGCGCAGAAAAACACCAAAGTACCTGCAGTTCTGCGTGGCCACAGACCGTAAACGATAGGTTTAATCACTCAACCCGGGGTGGCGACTGGCGCTCGGCAGGCTCACCGGTTTCGGGATCAATCCAGTCAGAAATGCCAATTTCATCCTCAGCTTCCTGAAGCGTCTCGCCGGGCTCAGGGGCATCTTCATCGGCCGCATCCCGATCTGCCATAGCCAACTCCCACGTTGCAAAAGGCCCGTAGTCCTGGCGTCCCCTAGGCGTACGCCAGTAATAGCCGTTCGGACGCAGCATGATGGGCTCCACCTCGGCGTCAAACTCCGACTCGGCATCATCCACCGACTCACTTCTCTCTTCGACCACCGCCAGCACAGCTTTTACAGGCGGTATGGGCACTTTGCGCATCTTTATCTCCTCAATAGGTTCAATTAAAGTCAACTCAACAAAGCCATGCCACATGATGAACAATCATTTGAAATGGGTCAAGCAAAAGGCATGAATTTGACACCGTCACTGCATTGAAATATTACCGTGCAACTATCTCGGTATGACAATACCGGCTTTAAATTTGCATCGCCTTGAACCCTGTGTTTGTGGTCACGCCACATTGACTGCGTACTGACCATGCAGTTGGTTCGTTCGATCTTTCTGTCTGATATCCACCTGGGTACCAAGGCGTGCCAAGCACATCACCTGCTTGATTTTCTGAAAGCCTATTCATCCGAAAAAGTATTTTTGCTCGGCGACATCATTGACCTGTGGTCCATGAACCGTGGCGGCGTGCATTGGTCCGAAGCACAGAACACTTTTGTGCAAAAGATGCTGCGCCGAGCCCGGCATGGCGAGAAAATTATTTTTATTCCAGGCAACCATGATGAAGCGATGCGCGAATACGTCGGCACACTGTTTGGCAACATTCTTGTTGACCATGAATACATCCATACCGCTGCCGATGGCCGACGTTATTTGTTGTTGCATGGCGATGAGTTCGACCAGGTAACGCGCCATCACCGGTGGATCGCCATTTTGGGCGACAAAGCCTACAACCTGCTGGTCAGTCTCAATATCTACTTGTCGTGGCTGCGCCGCACACTCAGACGTCCAGGCTACTGGTCGCTAGCCGGCTATGCCAAGCGCAAGATCAAGACCGCCGTTAGTTTGATCTTCAACTTTGAAGATGCCGTCATGCGCCACGCCCGAGAGAAAGGCGTCGACGGAGTCATTTGTGGCCATATTCATTGGCCCATGATGAAGGAAGTCGATGGCATGCACTATCTTAACTGCGGTGATTGGGTGGACAGCTGCACGGCCATCGTTGAGCATCTGGATGGCCGCATGGAACTCATTTTATGGAATGGAATTCCAAAATCAAGCTTGGCACAACCCCCACTAGCTGAGACATAAATCGTGGAAAGTCCCTACAAAGGTAAAACCGGTATCCGACGCTTGTTCAATGCCCTGAAGTATTCCTTCTCCGGACTGCAGGAAGCTTTTCGAAACGAGGATGCTTTTCGTCAAGAAGTGCTGCTGGCCAGCGTACTGGTGCCACTGGCCTTTGTGCTTGAAGATGACATGCTAGGCCGAGCGCTGATGATTGCCTGTGTGCTGCTGCTGCTCATCGTCGAATTACTCAACTCTGCAATAGAGGCAACGGTAGACCGCATATCACTTGATCATCACCGACTCGCCAAACGCGCCAAAGATATTGGCAGTGCCGCCGTTTTACTGAGCCTGCTCAATCTGGTTCTTGTCTGGATTATGGTGCTACAGCACTAAGCAAGACATAGAAATATCAACCAACCTTCGTTTCTGCGAGGCCGCAGGCCGTGGCAGTTCATAACTTCTTGGATTGCCGCGATGCGCTCTCAAAGACGGTAAGTAAAAATGAAAATACTGTATATTTCTGATGTCTATTTTCCACGTGTAAACGGCGTCTCCACATCGATTCAAACCTTTCGCGCCAATCTGGGGGCCCTAGGCCACACCGTCCACTTAATCGCCCCAGATTACCTGACCCCAAGCGTTGACGAAGCCGATATCCGGCGCGTTCCAGCCCACCCGGTACCGCTTGACCCTGAAGACCGCTTCATGCGCTATCGCTGGGTTATGCAGCAACTCGCTACATTACGCGAAGAGCAATATGACATCGTCCATGTGCAAACGCCCTTCGTCGCGCACTATCTGGGGACCAAATTGTCGCACTTGCTAGGGGTTCCTTGTGTTGAAACCTACCACACGTTTTTTGAAGAATATCTGTACCACTACATTCCGCTACTACCCCGCAAGCTGCTGCGCTTTGCAGCACAACG
>JBLHZH010000145.1:0-6465 GCA_047629695.1 Rhodoferax sp. | reverse complement strand
ACCACCAGGTACTGGTAAGCGACGTACAAAAGGAACTGGAAAAGATCAACTTCAACAAGGAGCGCGACACTTTACTGGCCGGCTTGCTGACCGTTCCCGTGACTGCCACCCCCCACTGGTCGGACGCTGAAAAACAGCAGGAACTAGACAACAACGCTCAGGGCATTCTGGGCTATGTGGTGCGCTGGATCGACCAGGGTGTGGGTTGCTCCAAAGTGCCCGATATCCACAACGTCGGCCTGATGGAAGACCGTGCCACCCTGCGTATCAGCAGCCAGCACATGGCCAACTGGTTGCACCACGGTGTCGTGACCGAAGCGCAAGTGCGCGAAACCTTCGAGCGCATGGCTGCCGTGGTGGATGCCCAGAACGCCGGTGACCTGCTATACAAAAACATGGCGGGTAACTTTAAGACCAGCATGGCTTACATGGCCGCCTGCGACCTGGTGTTCAAGGGCCTGGTACAGCCCAGCGGCTACACCGAACCTTTACTGCATGCCTGGCGCCTGAAAGTGAAGGCCGCGGCTTAACTGACTTACCCTGCGCACAAGAGACCGTAATTTACCGGTCCCAAAATGTTTTAACCCACTTTGGGTTTGAATTTGGGACCGGTAGATGCATTGAATCCATGCTGACTGGCGGCACCACGCTGTTGGGCTCTGTTGCGCACCGCACCTCCTCTTCCATGGTGGGCTTATGGTCGGCATGGAGACACGCCTCAAAGGTTTGCTCGATTCAGAGCGTCGACCCCATCGCCCCCAAACCTTGAAAACGCCGTTATCACCCGCGCAGTAACTGCTCGTGGCCATAAATAGTGCGATGCGCTGAGTTTGCTTCCGCCAAGTCAGCCCTAAATCAATGGCATGGTGATGCGTTTCATCGGGTGCATCAGCATCTTGGTCAAGCCAACAAGTTCACCTCAACGGCTGAGTTGAAAACAACCCTCACGCGCTATTTGAAAACCTATAAGCACCCTGTTTCGCAGCATGCGTCGAACCATCAAACGACTAGCCTCGCATCACAAAACATCAAATGCAGAAAAGCCTGAGTTTTTATAGACTCACTTTCAAATAGTCGTTAATTAATTTTTAATAAAAAATAAATCAAAATTTATAAAAAAATATAGTGGCGATTTAAGTGAAAAATATGAATACAAATCTTGATTTAACTTCACATAACTTTACGGGTTAACCCCCAGAGCGAATTTTAGAGACAGGCTTAGCATTAAAAAAGAAAATATCTAACAGATCTTCTCTTATTTTCAGCCATTCCAAAAGGAAATATCTATGGATATCAAATCACGTCGAGGCCTACTCAAAGCGGGTGTCATGGGCACATTGGCCGCACCATTTGTCGGCAATGCACAAGCTGCGGCAGGTCAAACCTGGAAAGTACAGTCGACTTGGGATGCGGGAACGACCGGATATAGATTGTTTGAAACTTGGTGCAATGGCTTCAAGGAAAAATCGGGAGGAGAACTGACGATTGTGCCCTTCGCAGCCAAGTCCGTAGCGGCCGATAACAATGCGCTGTTTGAAGCGGTCAAGACGGGCGTACTGCAGGGCATGAACCCTTGGACTCTCTACTGGGCGGGCAAAATACCCGCAAGCGTATTTCTGTCCAGCTACCCCGCCGGTCCTGATCAGCCCGCGCAATGGGACACCATGTACTACGGCTTGGGCATGCTCCAGATGGCCCGCGACATTTACGCCAAGCAAGGCCTGTTCTTTGTCGGCACCATCCAGCACGATGCCAATGTCATTCACTCCAAAGTACCAATCACATCACTCGAGGAAATGAAAGGCAAGAAGATTCGCTTGCCCGGTGGCATGGTCTCTGAGGTGTTCCAGCAATTCGGCGTTGCTACCGTGGCATTGCCGGGTTCGGACATCTTTCCTGCGCTTGAAAAAGGCACGATTGACGCCGCTGACTTTGTGGGTCCAGCGGTTAATTACGACCTTGGTTTTCACCAAGTTACTAAATACATTTTGATGGGCCCCCCTGGCACCATGAGCGTGTACCAGCCGGTGGACCTGATGGACCTGACGGTAAACATGGGTGCATGGAAGCGCTTGTCACCCAAGATGCAGAATTTTGTGGAAGAGCAGGTCAGGACCTACTCACTGACACATTACGTTGCCATCCAGAAAGCAAACATCGAAGCCATGGGCAAGTTCGCTGCGGCCGGGACGACAGTAGCACGACTAAGCCAGGAAGACGTAGACAAGTTCCGCCGCGCCGCCATTCCAATTTGGTACAACTGGGCTCGCAAGGATGCTGATGCAGCCAAGGTGTTCAAACTGCATCTGGACTACATGAAAAACGGCGTGCTGGGTTATCTGACTGATGCTGACCTCAAAGGACAGAAAATTTAAATGAGCTGCTACCGCTAGTCATCCCTACCTGCGCCTAGTGCGCTGGTGGACTCTCAGAGCGGCTCATTCCGAGCCGCTCGTTTTATTTGGAATCCTGAAATGACACTAGAAAGCATTGGGCTCGTATTACCCCACTGGGTTTACTGGGGCTGGTTAGCGATCGTGCCTCTGGTCTTCTTGCTCATTGGAAAGCAAAAAAATGTTTTGCCGGCGGTTCCGTATGCAGCCAGCGCGGGTGGTTTTGAACGAATGCTCGATTGGATAAGTGATCGAACTGGTTTGTTTGTTGCCCTTTGGAGCGTGAGTGCCGTCCTGGCCTATTCGTACGAAGTGGCAGCACGCTATCTCTTCAACATGCCCACGATCTGGGTTCATGAGGCCAGCTTTCTGCTATTCGGCATGCAGTACATGATGGCCGGCGCCTACGGCTTGCTGCACGGATCCCACGTGCGCGTAGACGTGCTCTACACCAAGCTTTCAGCACGCAAGCAAGCGGCCTTTTCCGTCGTCACATCTGTGTTCTTTTTCATCTTTATTTTGGCCATGATCACGACCTCATATACGTTTTTTCAAGGGAGCTTCAGCATGGATGAACGCTCTGTCGAGACCTGGCAAATTCAGTACTGGCCTGTCAAGGGATTTATGCTACTGGGTGCATGCCTTATTTTTATGGCAGGCATCTCCCGTCTGATCAAGGACATCCGCATTTATGAAACGCAATTGAAGATGGAGGTGGTCGCGTGAGCACCGCTGCACAAGGGGCTGCGACGCGCTCCCGCGTCATTACTTACGGACTGTCATTAATTATTCTGGCAGTGGTACTGGTCGAGGCGATTAACATCGGATTCTATGACCCTTGGGGAGATGACTACTTCCTGTTTCGGACGCAAGGCATCCTCGCCTCAGTGTCCATGTCGACATTGACCTGGGTCATGTTCGGCTCGCTATTTGCCTTGCTGATGGCCGGGTTACCACTGGCGTTTGTGGCGGGGGGTCTGGGAGTCGTGTTTTTGTACCTGCTGGGTGATGCGGCCATGCTCAACATCATTCCGAGTCGCATTTTCCCGATGATGACTAACCCGGACCTTGCGGCTATTCCACTGTTTATTTTCATGGCCACCATGCTTGAAAAAGCTGGCTTAATTGAAGAACTGTTTGATGCGGTTTATCAATGGATGGGTGGGCTGCACGGCGGCCTGGCCGTTGCCACCATCATCGCTTCCACCTTGCTGGCGGCCATGGTGGGGGTGGTCGGCGCGGCTATTGTCACTATGGGCATCATTGCGTTGCCAGCCATGCTGAAACGCAAATACCATCCCGAAATTGCGATTGGCTCCATCATGGCGGGAGGCACCTTGGGTGTACTGATTCCGCCTTCGATTCTGGCCATTCTCTACGCAGTGGTGGCACAACAATCAGTGGGTGAACTCTACCTGGGCAGCGTGCTGCCCGGCTTGTTGCTCTCCAGCTTGTACATTCTGTACGTAGTTGTTCGTACGACGCTCAAGCCAGAACTCGGCCCGCCAGTCCCAGTGGAAGAGCGATTGAGCACAAGAGAAAAATTACTCTTGATTCGCGGTCTGATTGCCCCAATCCTGCTCGTGGCCATGGTGCTCGGCTTACTGTTTGCGGGTATTGCAACTCCGGTCGAAGCGGCTGGTCTGGGTAGTTTAGGTGCCATGGGCGTAGCGGCGTTGCACAAGCGCCTGACGCTTAAAGCATTAATTGCGGCGAGCTCTGAAACATTAAAAGCCACGTCCATGGTGCTGTGGATCATTTTTGGCGCATCGATCTTTGTCGGCTTGTACATCTTGCAAGGTGGGCAAGCTTTCATCACCGACACCATTCTGGGCATCGGTTGGAACTCGTATGGTATTTTGTTCCTGATGATGTTCTTATTGGTGATACTAGGCATGTTTCTGGACTGGGTGGGTATTTTGCTGTTAGCGGTTCCGATCTTCGTTCCAATCGTCCAATCACTTACGTTTGACGGTCTGTTTGGCCTCCCAGGCCCATCGCCTGACGCCGTCGTGCTGTGGTTTGGTGTGCTTTACCTGATCAATATGCAAATGAGTTTCCTGTCGCCGCCGTTTGGTTACGCGCTGTTCTACATTCGCGGCGTGGCCCCACCCGAAATCAGTATGGCGACAATCTTCCGTTCCTCCCTGGTCTTCTTGGGAATCCAGGTGCTGGCCTTGTTGCTGGTTGTGGTCTTCCCGGTGATTGCCACCGGACTGCCCGACCTAGTCTACGGACGCTGACCGTTAGGCGACGAAAGCACCAACGTGTAGGTCGCTCTCTGCGGCGACCTACACGGCAAGACTCTGAGCACGGGACACGGGAGCCACCCTCTCCCGCCGTGTTAAAAGGAGGAATCTAGGCCCTTGCGCCTAAGTTTCGTTTAATTCAGGAGCCTGCATGTCAACCCCCCTGCCTTTTGCTATCGATCCTCGTCTGTGCCCACTTTGTGGACAGACCAACCAGTGCGCCATGGAAGAGGCGCGTACAACCGGCCTACCGCAGCCACCCTGCTGGTGCACCGAGGCTAATTTTTCGGCAGAACTATTATCGCGCCTCCCCGAGACAGCCCGTGGCAGAGCCTGCGTTTGCGCGGCCTGCGCGCGCGACGTCTGACCTTCATCTGTCCCTGAAAATAAGCCTGCCGCACGCCCATGGTCACGGGCGTGCAACCTCCAGTTAGCCGTTTGATGCCACTTTAGGGTTTTCCCTGTAAGTAGTCTGCTATCACCTGCTGTTCTTAATTCGGTGAAATACTGCAACTGTGCTTTGCACTCAGCAAGACAGATGCGACTAACCAATTGGAGACAAATATGCGTGTCATTCCCATAGCCGAACAGGCCCCAGAAGTTTCGGGTTGCGACGAAGAAAGCGGCATCGTTCGAAAAGTGGCTCTGCCGCTGGCACGGCGTGATTTTTTAAAGGGCTCCGGCCTGTTGTTTGGCTCCCTGGTTGCCGGCACCCTGCTGGCCAGTCTGGCCCCCTCTAGCGCCTGGGCGCTGGAGCTCAAGAAACTGTCCACCGTCGAAGGTCAGACCCTGATGGTCATGGGCCGCATTCTTTACCCCCACGCCAAATTGCCGGATGCGGTGTATGCGCTGCTGGCAAAAGACCTCGATACCAAGGCGTCCAGCGATGCCGATACCGCCAAGTTGCTGCAAGCAGGCACGGCTTGGCTAAACCAGTCTGCTGGCGGCAACTTCGCCAAGGTCAGCACCAGCCAACGCGAAGAAATCGTGCGCGGCATGGAAGGTACGGCCTTCTTCAACACCGTACGCGGCCAGTGCGTCACCTCTATCTACGACAACGACATGGCCTACGCCGTATTTGGCTATCCCGGCTCGGCCTGGGAAAAAGGTGGCTACCTCACACGCGGCTTTCAAGACCTGAAGTGGCTGCCCGAGCCCTCTAAAGCCGCCAGCCCGGCACTCAATCTGGGCTGAGCGCCCACCACATAAAACCAATCAGATAACGGAAACAGACATGGCTAAATTTGACTTCTCGGACGACTCAGTCGTCCTGATTATTGGTTCGGGCGCAGGCGGCGGCACCCTGGCCAACGAGCTGTGCCAAAAAGGTATCAAGGTCGTCGTACTGGAGGCGGGTGCCATGCAGTCCAGCGCCTCTTTCATCAACGACGAATGGAAGTCGTTCAGCCAACTGGCCTGGCTCGACACGCGGACCACCTCGGGCTCCTGGCGTGTCGCCAAGGACTTTGCCGGCCTGCCGGCCTGGATCTGCAAAACCGTAGGCGGCACCACCACGCACTGGGCCGGCGCCTCGTTGCGCCTGCAGGCGCATGAGTTTCGTGCCAAGTCGGTCTACGGCGTCGTCAAGGGCGCCAATTTGCTGGACTGGCCCATTACGCTCGACGACCTAGCACCCTATTACGCCAAGGCTGAATACAAAATGGGCGTCACCCGCACCAATGGTATTCCAGGCCTGCCGGGCAACAACAACTTCAAGGTGATGCACGCGGGCGCGACCAAGCTGGGCTACAAGGAGGTGCACACCGGCAACATGGCCATCAACAGCCTGCCACGTGACGGCCGCAGTCGCTGCCTACAACTCG
>JBLHZH010000144.1:0-6477 GCA_047629695.1 Rhodoferax sp. | reverse complement strand
TTGTGGTACGCCGGGGCTTTTGGGTTGGGCCTGCTGGCAGGTCGACTGGGCGACCGACTGAGCCTGGGTTTTGTGGTAGAGACCGAAAACCAGGTGGAGGCGCATCTGCAAAGCCACCTGACGCGCTTGCCGGCCAACGACCATGCATCACGGGCAATCGTGGCGCAAATGAAAGACGATGAAGCCCGCCATGCGCTGGAAGCGCGCCAGCGGGGCGCTGCCGAGTTGCCGCAAGGCGTTAAACTTCTCATGAAAGCCGCCTCCCGCGTGATGACAACGGTGGCGCACCGCATTTAGCTTTATTTGGGCGCCCGGCGCCTCAGACCTCCAGCAGGTCAAAGCTGGTCGTGATCTCGGCAGTTTTGGCCAGCATGATGCTGGCGGAGCAGTATTTGTCATGGCTCATGGCAATGGCCCGCTCCACCGCCAACGCCGGAATGCCTTTGCCGGTGACGGTAAAGTGCATATTGATGCGGGTAAAAACCTTGGGATCAACCTCGGCCCGTTCGGCCGTGAGTTTGACGCTGCAGCCACGCACCTCGTGGCGACCGCGCTTTAAGATCAGCACCACGTCATAGGCGGTACAACCGCCAGTGCCGGCCAATACCGTTTCCAGCGGGCGCGGCGCCAAGTTGAGCCCACCATTTTCAGGCTTGACCGCATCCGGTGCACCGTCCATCACCAAAGTGTGACCGCTGCCGGTTTCGGCGATAAACCCCATGCCCGAACGGGTGCCGGTGGCCCCGGTCCAACTGACTGTACATTCCATAAAGTTACCTTACTGGTTAAATTTCGGTAGTGTATCAACCCCTCATGCCAGACCACCGGACCGGCCAATCGCGGCGCTTATCATTGGGCAAAGCCTAAAGTTACACATGAACACCCCTGACCTCACCCCTGCCGACTACCTTAAAAAAATACTGACCGCCCGCGTCTATGACGTGGCGGTAGAGACCGCACTGGCGCCTGCCCCCGCCTTGAGTGCCCGACTGCACAACACGGTACTACTGAAACGCGAAGACCAACAACCGGTACACAGTTTCAAGCTGCGCGGCGCTTACAACAAAATGGCGCACCTGACACCCGAGCAACTACAGAACGGCGTCATTTGCGCCTCGGCCGGCAACCACGCGCAGGGCGTGGCACTGAGCGCGAAGCGGCTGGGCAGCCGCGCCGTCATCGTGATGCCGACCACCACGCCACAGGTCAAAGTCGATGCAGTGCGCGGTTTTGGCGGTGAAGTGGTGCTGTTTGGCGACAGTTATTCCGACGCCTACGCCCATTCGGTCAAGCTGCAAGATGAACAGGGTCTGACCTTTGTCCACCCCTTTGACGACCCAGACGTGATTGCCGGCCAGGGCACAGTGGCCATGGAGATGCTGCGCCAGTTGCAGGGCCACGGCTCGAACCGGCTGGATGCCGTATTTGTCGCGATTGGCGGCGGCGGCCTGATCTCGGGCGTGGCCAATTACATCAAGGCAGTGCGTCCGGAGATCAAGGTGATCGGCGTACAAATGAACGACTCCGATGCCATGGTGCAGTCGGTCGCGGCCAAACACCGGGTCACGCTGCACGATGTCGGCCTGTTCTCGGACGGTACCGCCGTGAAACTGGTGGGTGCGGAAACCTTTCGGGTCGCCAGTGAACTGGTGGACGAGTACATCCTGGTCGACACTGATGCGGTCTGCGCCGCCATCAAGGATGTGTTTGTCGACACCCGCAGCATTGTCGAGCCCGCCGGTGCGCTGGCCGTAGCCGCCATCAAGCAGTATGTAGCCACACACCAGACCACCGGCGAGACCTACGCCGCCATTTTGTGTGGTGCCAACATGAACTTTGACCGCCTGCGCTTCGTCGCCGAGCGGGCCGAGGTAGGCGAAGAGCGCGAGGCCCTGTTTGCCGTAACGATTCCCGAGGCCCGTGGCAGCTTCAAACGCTTTTGCCAGTTGATTGGCGAGCTGCCTGGTGGCCCGCGCAACGTGACCGAGTTTAACTACCGCATCAGCAATGCCGCCCAAGCCCATGTCTTCATGGGACTGACGACGCAGGGCAGAGGCGAGTCGACCCAGATCACGGCGAGCTTCAATCAGCACGGTTTCCAGGCGCTGGATTTAACCCATGACGAACTGGCCAAAGAGCACATTCGCCACATGGTAGGTGGCCACTCGCTGCTGGCACAAAACGAACGCTTGCTGCGCTTTGTGTTTCCCGAGCGACCCGGCGCGTTGCTGACCTTTTTGAGCCTGCTGCGCCCGGGCTGGAACATCAGCCTGTTTCACTACCGAAATCAGGGCGCCGATTATGGCCGCATTCTGGTCGGCCTACAGGTGCCGGAGTGCGACAACGCCGCTTTTGCCGATTTTCTGGAATCGCTGGGCTACCCTTATGTTGACGAAACCAGCAACCCGGTGTTCCGGCTGTTTTTACAATCATGAGCGCCTCACTTGAAGGCAAGTTGGTGGTGGCAATATCAAGCCGGGCCCTGTTTGACTTTGAGGAAGAAAACGAGTTGTTTGAACGCGGCGACGACCGCGCTTACATGGCACTGCAACTGGCGCGACTAGAGCAACCGGCCAAACCCGGCGTGGCTTTTTCACTGGTGAAAAAGTTGCTGGCCTTTAACCAGCTAGTGCAGGCCCAGTCGGCAACAGCCGACGGACTGACGCCTGCCATCTCGCAGCCAGTCGAAGTGGTAATTCTTTCGCGCAACGATCCGGTTTCGGGCATGCGGGTGTTCCGCTCGGCACAACATTACGGACTGGCGATTGAGCGTGGCAGTTTCACGCGCGGCCAGTCGCCCTGGCGGTACCTGAAACCGCTGCACGCCAACCTGTTTTTAAGCACTCACTTGAGCGATGTACGGGCAGCGCTGGGCGCTGGTGTGCCGGCAGCGCAGGTCTACCCGAAATCAGTGCATGCTGGCAACGCCTATCCACATGAGGTTCGCATTGCGTTTGACGGCGATGCCGTACTATTCAGCGACGAGGCCGAGCGCGTGTTCCAGACCCAGGGCCTGCGGGCGTTTCAACAGCATGAAACCGACAAGGCGCAGCAGCCCCTCCTGGCCGGGCCATTCAAGCCGCTGCTGACCGCCCTGCAGCGCCTGCAACAGGCTGGCACGCCGACCATGCGGATTCGCACCGCGCTGGTGACCGCCCGCAGTGCGCCGGCACACGAGCGCGCCATTCGCACGCTAATGAACTGGAACATTGAGGTCGATGAGGCGATGTTTCTGGGCGGCTTGCCCAAAGGCGAGTTTTTGCGCGAGTTCGAGCCTGACTTCTTTTTTGATGACCAGACCGGCCATGTCAATCTGGCTTCCCGCCACGTGCCCTCGGGCCATGTGGCCAGCGGCATCTCCAACACTTGAATTTATCACGCCAGTCCAAGGACAATCGTCCCTTTTTTGTCTCAGAAAATTTATGAAACCGACCTCCAAATTCACGGCGTTCAAATTGTTCGTGACGCAGGCCTGGGCCTTGACCCGGCCTTATTTCCAGTCAAATGAGAAATGGCAAGCGCGCGGCCTGCTGCTGGCCATCGTGGCGCTCAATCTGGGCCTGGTCTACATGGCGGTGCTGTTTAACGACTGGAACAAGCTGTTTTACGATGCCTTACAAAACAAACAGGAGGGTGTATTTTGGGTCCAACTGGGGCGCTTCAGCTACCTGGCCTTTGCCTTCATCGTGATGGCGGTCTACAAGTTTTACCTGACCCAGTTACTGGAAATGCGCTGGCGCGCCTGGATGACTGGCCACTATCTGCAGCGCTGGCTTAGCAACCAAGCTTTTTACAAGCTGGAGCTGACCCGTTTTACACAAGCGCCAAACGCCGGCAAGGCCAACCCGGACAACCCGGACCAGCGAATTCAGGAAGACATCAACCAGTTCACCACCTACACCGTGTCGCTGACCATGGGGTTGCTCAACGCGGTGGTCACACTGGCCAGTTTTGTCGGTATTTTGTGGGGGCTGTCGGGGGCTTTTTCTTTTTCGCTGGCGGGCAGCGACTACAACATTCCGGGCTTCATGGTCTGGATGGCTGTGCTTTACTGCGCCGCCGGTAGCATCCTGACTCACTACATCGGACGACCCCAGATCAAGCTCAATTTTGAACAGCAACGGGTCGAGGCCGACTTTCGTCACCACATGGTGCGGGTGCGGGAATACAGTGAGTCCATCGCCCTGGACCGCGGCGAAAGCGTGGAGCGGGGTCAGTTGGACAGCCGCTTCAGCGCGGTACTGGGCAACTACCTGCAGCTGATCCGGGCACAGAAAAACCTGATCTGGTTCACCAGCTTCTTCGGCCAGGCGGCGGTGGTGTTTCCGTTTGTGGTGGCAGCACCGCGTTTTTTCAGCGGCGCCATTCAACTCGGGGAATTAATGCAGATCTCGTCGGCTTTTGGCCAGGTGCAGGGCGCTTTAAGCTGGTTTGTGGACAGCTACAGCAACCTGGCGAGTTGGCGCGCCAATACCGACCGCCTGACCAGTTTTGAAGCCTCGTTTCAAGCCCTGACACCGATTCGCACCAGCAACAGCGAAGCTGGCTCAGAGGCCTTTGAGGCCTGTGACCTGACCGTGGCGCTGCCAACCGGTGCGGTCTTGCTGGCTGGTGCGGGCTTGCATGCTAATCCTGGCGACCGGGTGCTACTGCAAGGGCCGTCCGGCAGTGGCAAGTCCACCCTGTTTCGCACCTTTGCCGGTATTTGGCCCTTCGCCAGCGGCCAGGTCGCACGCCCGACAGACGCCATGTTCATTCCGCAGCGACCCTACTTTCCAAACGGGCCGCTGCGCGATGCGCTGGCCTACCCGGCGTCACCCTCGGATTACCGCGATGAGCAACTGCGCCAGGCCCTGACCGACGCTTTATTGCCGCAACTGGCCGATCAACTGGACCAGGCCGATGCCTGGAGCCAAAAGCTCTCGGGCGGGGAACAGCAGCGCCTGGCTGTGGCCCGCGTTCTGCTGAAAAAGCCTAAATGGGTCTTTGCCGACGAGGCCACCAGTGCGCTCGATGCCGAGGCCGAGACACTGATCTATCAACAGCTGACGGCACTGGCCGCCGCAACCCAGGGCGCCCTGGTTTCAATCGCTCATCGCCCCAGCGTGGCCGCTTTTCACAACATCCGCTGGTCGTTGGAAAAGCAGCCGCAAGGTGCTGCAGGGCTGTATGCGTTGAAAGCTTATTCGACCCCGGTGTAGCGCGCGTAACCACCGGCCCGCAGTTCGCAGGCCGGGCAGGTACCACAGCCATAACCCCAGGGATAGCGGTGCTCACGGTCGCCCAGATAACAGGTATGGGTATGCTCAATGATCAGGTCCACCAGGACCTTACCGCCGTCTGGCGTGCCGGATTTTTGACCCAGCTCGTGCGCCAACCCCCAGGTGGCAGCCTTGTCGATCCACATCAGCGGAGTTTCTATCAAAAAACGCTTGTCCATGCCCAGGGACAGCGCCAGCTGCATGGCCTTCATGCTGTCATCGCGGCAGTCGGGATAGCCTGAAAAATCGGTCTCGCAGACGCCTGTAACCATCACCTGCAGGTCACGTCGATACGCCACGGCAGCGGCTAGCGTCAAAAACAGCAGGTTGCGTCCGGGCACAAAGGTATTAGGCAGGCCACTTTGCGCCATTTTGAAGGCGGTGTCGCGGGTCAGTGAGGTGTCGCTGACCTCGCCCAGCACAGCCAGATCGAGCAGATGGTCTTCACCCAGTTTATCGGCCCACTGGGGAAATTTGTCGCGTATTTCGGCCAACACCTTGACGCGGGCCTCCAGTTCGACGTGATGGCGCTGGCGGTAGTCAAAGGCGATGGTTTCAACCCGCTGGTATTTGGACAAGGCTTGTGCAAGACAAGTGGTGGAGTCTTGCCCTCCAGAGAAAAGTACGAGTGCGGTAGTGTGCATACCCCCATGTTAGAGGATGACAGGTCTAACTTTTTTCAGTTTTATTGATTTTTTCAAGCGAGTAAGTCAGGAGCTGCGCTGCGGGCACCACGGAGGCTGCATTCGGATTGGGCTGCGACTGATCCTGCTGATTTTTGACCTGGTGCACCTGAATGGCACTGGCACTGGCCACCCATAGTGATTTCACATGATCCTGCAACACCTTGGACAGAGGCACCGGAAGCGGATCTTCCACTTTTTCCATCACCGGTCGGTGAATCGTCCAGTCTTTGGGCGCCGTGGCCGCCTCGGAGCCGCGTCGTCCCGGGTCCGACACACTGGTATAGACCGCCTCGCCCACCATCGACTTGTTGGACAACCCCACCATATTGACGACGCTGGGAGCGGGCTCCACTGACATATTGTTAGTCACCGACGGATTAACCGGCGCCGCGGCAGCACCCCTAGCGACCATAGAGGAAGCCAGCTCTGCGCCCGCAGGGCGG
Source organism: Rhodoferax sp. (assembly GCA_047629695.1). Taxonomy (GTDB): domain Bacteria; phylum Pseudomonadota; class Gammaproteobacteria; order Burkholderiales; family Burkholderiaceae_C; genus Rhodoferax. The sequence continues at coordinate 87 of JBLHZH010000144.1, read as the reverse complement.
AGTTGAGAGGGTCTTTCAAGGGGTGGTAGTTGCATGGGATGTCCTTCCGCTAAAGGGGTTGCTAAAACTCACGGTCTTTTACCCATT
>JBLHZH010000143.1:0-6485 GCA_047629695.1 Rhodoferax sp. | reverse complement strand
CTGTGGCCATGGCCCTAATCGGCACCATGGTGCGCTGGTATGAGAGCTATTTGCTGGGGGCCGATATTGGCCATATTCCAGTCAGCAATTTGTACGAAGTATTTGTGCTGTTCTGCTGGATGACGGCGGCCTTTTACCTGTACTTTGAAGCGCAGTACAAAACCCGCGCGCTAGGTGCCTTTGTCATGCTAGTGGTCAGTGCGGCGGTGGGTTTTCTGCTCTGGTATACGCTGGTGCGTGGTGCGCATGAGATTCAACCGCTGGTGCCGGCCCTCAAAAGCTGGTGGATGAAGTTGCATGTGCCGGCCAATTTTATTGGTTATGGCACGTTTGCGCTGGCCGCCATGGTGGCTTTTGCCTACCTGGTCAAGCAACAGGCGAGCGAGACTCGCTGGTACAAACTGGCACCCTTGTGGTTGCTGGGTATCGTGCTGTGCTTCGAGCCGATTGTGTTTCGCAAGTCATCGGTCAGTGGTCTGAGCGATTACTGGGCGGTCTACTTTGGTATTTCAGCCCTGATCGTAGGTGGCATTCTGTTGGGACGGCGTCAGATCGCGGCTAAGTTGCCGTCATTTGAAGTGCTCGACGATGTGATGTACAAGTCCATCGCGGTTGGTTTTGCTTTCTTTACCATTGCCACGGTGCTCGGGGCCCTCTGGGCGGCCGAAGCTTGGGGCGGTTACTGGAGCTGGGACCCGAAAGAGACCTGGGCCTTGATCGTTTGGCTGAATTACGCGGCCTGGCTACACATGCGTCTCATGAAAGGCTTGCGCGGTACGGTCTCGGCTTGGTGGGCGCTGGCGGGTCTGGCCGTCACTACTTTTGCCTTTATTGGCGTAAATATGTTTTTGAGCGGTTTGCACAGTTACGGCACGCTGTAGTTATTTTCATTTCAAAAAGGATTCTCCCCATGATGATTAAAAATAGAGACGATGGCTTTCAACATCCGGTTCCCAGCGAGATCACGACAAAGTCTGTGTACGCCGGACGACGCGATCTGATTAAACTCATGGCGGGAGGAATGGCGGGTGCTGCGCTGGCGACTTGGGCAGCGCGCGATGCGCGGGCGCAGGCTACAAGCGCGACACCGCAGCCCGGTAAACTAGCTCCCTTGCCCTATGCCAGTTCCAATGTGTCGGGGGCGGTCACGATGGAGAAGTTGACGTCTTATCAGGACGCCAGCACTTACAACAACTTTTATGAATTCGGCACCAACAAGTCAGACCCGTCACAAAATGCCCATACCCTGAAGACCAGTCCGTGGGCGGTTGAAATCGAAGGCTTGGTCAAAAAACCAGGTAAGTACACGCTGGAAGACCTGCTCAAACTCAGCGCCCAAGAAGAACGGATTTACCGCATGCGCTGTGTCGAGGGCTGGTCCATGGTGATTCCCTGGATCGGCTATTCGCTGAGCGAGTTGATCAAGCGTGTGGAGCCTCTGGGCAACGCCAAATATGTCGAATTCGTCACGCTGGCTGACCCTAAAACTATGCCATTTATCGGCTCACGGGTGCTGGAGTGGCCTTATGTCGAAGGCCTGCGTATGGACGAGGCCATGCACCCCCTGACTTTATTGAGTTTCGGAATGTATGGCGAGGTTTTGCCTAAGCAGAATGGCGCTCCGGTGCGTTTGGTGGTGCCCTGGAAATACGGATTCAAAAGCGGCAAAAGCCTGGTCAAGATTCGTTTTACCGATAAGCAACCTGCCACCGCGTGGAATAAGGCGGCCGTCAATGAATACGGCTTTTTCTCCAACGTGAACCCGGAGGTCGATCACCCGCGCTGGAGTCAGGCCACCGAGCGCCGCATCGGCGAAGATGGTCTGTTCACGCGAAAGCGCAAAACCCTGATGTTCAACGGCTATGAAGCGCAGGTGGGCCAGCTGTATGCCGGCATGGACCTCAAGAAGTTCTTTTGATGTCGGTACTGGCAAGGTCACGGAGCGTGCCAGTGATCAACAAGTTATTGCTGCATCGCTTCGCCAAACCCCTGGTTTTTTGCCTTTGGTTGCTGCCTTTTTGCTGGCTGTTGTATAGCGCCATCAGCGACCAGTTGGGGGCCAATCCGGCTGAGGCCTTGATTCGCGCTACTGGCGACTGGACGCTGCGCAGTTTGTGCCTGGTGCTGGCGGTGACGCCGCTGCGGGTCTTGAGCGGCACGCCGGCGCTGGCACGCTTCAGGCGTATGTTGGGTTTGTTTGTGTACTTTTATGTCGCGCTGCACATGCTAAGTTACAGCGGCTTTGACATGGGATTTGTGGTGGCTGATATCGTGCAGGACATCCTGAAACGGCCCTTTATTCTGGTTGGGTTTTCAGCCTTCGGCATGCTCACTTTGCTGGCCTTGACGTCTTTTAACGGGGCCATCAAGAAAATGGGCGCCAAGCGTTGGCAACTGTTGCACAAGTTGGTCTATGTGATAGCTGGCATGTCGTTGTTGCATTTCTTCTGGATGCGGGCTGGCAAGAACAACTTTGCCGAAGTCTTTGTTTATGCTGGTATTCTGGCGCTGCTATTGGGTTGGCGCGTCTTTCATCTTCTCGATAAGAAACGCGCGGCCCTCAAAGCGTGAGCTTGCCAACTAGGGTTTCCTGGCGTAACTGGTCAGCCATATTTTCGCGGCGCCGGATCAAATAAGCCTGCGCCCCATGCACCAGAATTTCAGGTGCGCGTCCGCGTGAGTTGTAGTTACTGGCCATGCTCATGCAATAGGCGCCAGCTGACAGCACCGCCATCAGGTCGCCCGGCTGTAAGGTGAGGTCGCGGTCGTGTCCGATCCAGTCGCCACTTTCACAAATTGGACCCACCACATCCCAGTTCTGCGTCGCCCCAGGACGCTGAGCCAATGGCACGATCTGGTGAAACGCCTGGTACATGGCCGGACGTGGCAAGTCGTTCATGGCCGCATCAACGATACAAAAGTTTTTCTGCTCACCCGGCTTCAGGTACAGCACCTCGGTCACGCAGACCCCGGCGTTGCCGACCAGTGAGCGGCCAGGTTCGATCATGAGCTGGCGCTGGCCAAAGCCTCGTGCATCGAGTTTGGCCAGCATTTGTTGCCAGAGTTCATCCGCCAGCGGTGGCGTGTCGCCGTTGTAGTTGATGCCCAAACCACCGCCAAAATCGAGGTGGTGAATCAGAACGCCAGCGGCTTCAATGCTTTCCACCAGATCGAGCATGCGGTCGACGGCGTCCAGGTAAGGCGCCACCTCGGTGATTTGCGAGCCAATGTGGCAGTCAATACCGACTACCCGGATGCCAGGTAAGGCAGCAGCCCGCTGGTAGGTTGTCAAGACCCGCTCGTGGGCAATACCAAACTTGCTGCCTTTAAGTCCAGTGGAAATATAGGGGTGCGTTTTGGGATCGACATTGGGGTTGACCCGAATGCTGACCGGTGCCGTCAGGCCGAGTGCCAGTGCGACCTCACTCAAGACCTCTAGTTCAGCCTCACTTTCGACATTAAAGCAGCCAATGCCGGCCTGCAGCGCACGCTGCATTTCTGCGCGGGTCTTACCGACACCCGAAAAAATGATTTTGCCGGCCTCGCCGCCAGCGGCCAGTACTCGGTCCATATCGCCGCCTGAAACAATGTCAAATCCGCAACCAGCCTCGACAAACACCTGAATCACGCCCAGCGCCGGATTGGCTTTCATGGCGTAGCAGATCTGCACGTCGCGCCCGGCAAAGCCACGCTGGTAGGCCGCCAGAGCCGCCAGCATGGCACCTTTGGAGTAGACGAACAACGGCGTGCCATGCTCTTTGGCAAGCTCGCTCAGGCGCTGGCCTTCCAGGAAAAGTTCTTGGCCCCGGTAAGCCAAATGGGGTTGGCCGGGCAGATTTTGAAGGGTCATTGAGAAGCAGGCAAAGCCGTCGCAGCAGGGGGTTGAACAGCAGACGGGGGCGCAGGCGCCGTCGTCCGGATAAGGCTTGCCGCCACATCGGTTGGCAAATAAAGGGGGCCTTGCTGGCCACAGGCTGTCAAACCTACCGCACAGATGCCAAGGACAAGTGGACTGACTAGAATTCTGGGGGAAAACAACATAGTGAAATTGTAATGACCGATTCTGAATATATGGACCATGCAGAAATGCTGCTAAAAGCCGTTGAGGCCAACTGCGACCGCATCAATGATTGCGACCTTGCCGACATCGACAACCAGCGCACGGGGGGCATGGTGACGCTGGTTTTTCCAAACCAAAGCCAGATTGTCATCAATTTGCAAAAACCCTTGCAGGAAGTCTGGCTGGCCGCCCGGTCAGGCGGTTATCACTATAAGTTCGATGGCCAACATTGGATGGACACCAAGGGCCAGGGCGAGTTCTTTGCCTGCTTGTCACGCTTCGCCAGCGAACAGGCCGCCTGCCCGCTGACGTTTTCCAATTGATTTGTTAGGGTCGGATGCGATCGCCTGACCACTTGGTTAGTTTCTGAAAAAGTCAAGAATTCTTTTTCTCTCTTCAGGCGCTGCTGGTATCTGTGAGTCCGGTGTCAGCACCATGCCACTGGCGGCGTCCTCTAAGCCCATGCTGCGCACGCCAGTGCCATTGGCATACTCGTCATAAAACCATTCGCCGCCCACGTTCACGACGCCGGGTGGCACTGGGAGCTCCATTACAGGCACGTCTTTAAGCGCTTGTTCCATGAAACGGATCCATACCGGCAAGCTCAAACCGCCACCCGTTTCACGGGCGCCAAGATTACGCGGGGTATCATACCCAATCCAAGTGACGCCAGTGAGGGTCGGCTGAAAGCCGGCAAACCAGGCATCCAGTGCGTCATTGGTCGTCCCTGTTTTACCGTACAAGTCGGGTCTTTTCAACTGGGCTTGCGCCGAGGCGGCGGTACCGGTGCGTGTTACTTCCTGTAGCATGCTGTTCATGATGAAGGCATTGCGCGCATCAATGACACGCATCGACTCGTCTAGCACCGGCGGTTTGAACTCCATCAGAACCTTGCCCTGCTGCTCGGTGACTTTGGAGATTAACCATGGATTGACGCGGTAACCGCCGTTGGCAAATACTGAGTAGGCCGTGGCGACCTGCATGGGCGTGACTGATCCTGCACCCAGCGCCATGGTGAGGTAAGCCGGGTGTTTGTCGGCATCAAAGCCAAATCGGGTAATCCAGTCCTGCCCATTCTGGGCGCCGACGGCTTGCAGGATACGGATGGAAACCAAATTTTTGGATTTGGCCAGGGCGCGCCGGACCGTCATTGGGCCTTCAAATTTACCATCGTAGTTTTTGGGCTCCCAGGCCTGCCCGCCGGTGATGTCGGAGCCAATAAAGAGTGGCGCATCGTTGACGATCGTCGCCGGGGTGAAGCCTCTCTCCAAGGCAGCAGAATAAATAAACGGCTTGAAGCTGGAGCCCGGTTGGCGCCAAGCTTGGGTCACATGATTGAATTTATTTTTATTAAAGTCAAAGCCGCCGACCAGCGCCTTGATGGCACCAGTGCGCGGGTCAAGCGCCACAAAAGCACCTTCAACCTCGGGGAGTTGCGTGATTTCCCAGGTGTTCTTGGGTGTTTTGGTGACGCGGATCACGGCACCGCGCCGGATCTTGATATTAGGAGGCGCTTTGTCAGCCAGCCCTGATTGGGCGGGTTGCAGACCGTCACCGGTGATCTCTAAGGCTTCGCCGTTTTGGCGAACTGCAGTGATTTTTTTTGCATCCGCAGACAGCACCATGGCCGACATCACATCGCCGTTGTCGGGGTGATCGTCCAGCGCATCGTCAATGGCGTCCTGGAGTTCCTGCGGATCGGTGGGCAGGGTGACAAATTTTTCGGGACCGCGGTAAAACTGACGTCGCTCAAAATCCATGATGCCACTTCGTAAGGCCTTGTAAGCGGCGTCTTGGTCTGCGAGCTTCAGGGTGGTGTGAACATTCAGACCCCGGGTGTAGGTTTGCTCGCCATACTGGGCAAACATGAGTTGACGCACAGTTTCAGCCACATACTCGGCGTGCACCTTGGTGTTGTTCGAGCCCGATTTTATTTTGAGTTCTTCGCTTTTCGCACTGGTTGCCTGGGCGGCGGTAATGAAGCCGTTTTCCAGCATGCGGTCAATGATGTGCAATTGACGCACCCGGGCCCGCTTAGGGTTGACGATCGGGTTGTAGGCAGACGGCGCTTTGGGCAGGCCGGCCAGCATGGCGGCTTCGGCAAGGGTGACGTCCTTCAGGGGTTTGTCAAAGTAGGCCTCTGCAGCTGCGGCAAAGCCGTAAGCCCGGTTACCCAAGAAAATCTGGTTCATGTAAATCTCAAGAATTTGATCCTTGGTTAACAGATGCTCAAGTTTAAAGGTCAGCAGGATTTCATATATTTTTCGGGTGTAGGTTTTCTCTGTGGACAGGTAAACATTGCGTGCAACCTGCATCGTTATAGTGGAGGCACCCTGGCTTTTCATACGGCCTAGGTTGGCCACGGCGGCCCGAAGTATTCCTTTGTAGTCGACGCCGCCGTGTTCATAAAACCGGGAGTCCTCAA
>JBLHZH010000142.1:0-6546 GCA_047629695.1 Rhodoferax sp. | reverse complement strand
ATGTTGCTGGCAATCATGCGCTGGCGCTCAGCGCGGACGAGCAGCGCCTTTGTGTGGATTTCCAGACCACCGGTCAGCTTGTCAAACATGAAACACCTCGATTGGATTGACGTCAACCCGGGATGGGCTTCTTTGAATAAGGACGTGGGGCAATTATGGGAAAAACTTTAATTTTTCATTCCCTGAATAAGGAGGGGGAACCGCCCTTTATTCAGCGGCTTGACGTCGGTACTGTCAGCCTATAGTGAACTTTACTAGAGGGTATCCGTGCTATGAACAACGAATTTTCAAAATCGACTCGCCGGCTGCCGGCTCTGGGCTGGACCGCTGCGCTGTGCCTGACCTGGTCAGTGCTGATGCCGGTGCAGGCGCAAACGGTCGAGGGGCAACCCGAGTTCATTGCGGCGACCCAGCGCTGGATCGACGATGCCCTGGCCAGTGCACGCCCCGAAGGCATTGCCCCGTTGCGCATGGAAGTGGTGCTGGGCATGCTCGATAGCCGGCTGCAACTGGCGCCCTGTGCCAAAGTGGAGACCTATATTCCTCCTGGTTCTCGCCTGTGGGGCAAAACCCGGCTGGGTTTGCGTTGCCTAGAGGGCGCAGCCCGCTGGAATGTGTTTTTGCCGGTAACCATCAGGGCCTTTGGTTCAGCCTGGGTCATCAAGGGCAACGTGGCGCCCGGTGCGGTGCTGGCGCTTGATGATGCGATGGCGGCTGAGGTGGACTGGGCCGACGACCGTAACGCTATCATGGCGACCCCTGAACAGTGGGTCGGCCAAGTGGCGACCCGTGCCCTGACCACGGGCCAGGCCTTGCGCCAGGGCATGACGCGGGCGGCTCAGGTGTTTCAGGCTGGCACACAAGTGCGTGTGATCGCTCAGGGGCCGGGTTTTCAGATCACTGCGGATGGGCAGGCCCTGACGACCGGTATCGTGGGTCAGCCTGCCCGTGTCAGAATGGAGAGCGGTCGCATCATGAGCGGCGTGGTTCTGGACAGCCGTACCGTTGTTCTGGAAATTTAATCAAATAGCGCTAAAGCCCGACAGAATCCGGTCGATAGTCATATTACGAGGCTACATTTATCGTAGTTTTGGAGGGCACGATGAAAATAGGTCAAACGTCAGATAACTTAACTCCCGTCAATACAGCTGCTCAGGCCGCATCTCAAAAGAGCGACAAAAGCAGTCAAAGCGCCAGTATGGCTGCCAATGTTGCCGCTAGCAAAAGCACCCAGTCCGCCGGCGTTGCCGTGACGGTGTCTACTCTGGCGCGCAGCATGGGCGCCGCCAAGGCAGATCAAGTCGCCGATATTGATATGGAAAAAGTCAATTCAGTGCGCAATGCCATCCAGAACGGCACCTACAAAGTGAACGCTGAAGCGATCGCTGACAAACTCCTGTCCAACACCCTGGACATGCTCAACACCCAGCGCAATTAATCATGCTTTGCACCCCTCTCCTCACCGCACTGACCCAGGTTGAATTTAATCTCGGCAAGGTAGCTGCTGCATTGGAGACGGGTGAGCCAGTTGCGCTGGTGCAGGCCAGCGCTGCGCTGCGCCAAAGCGCTGTTGCCCTGTCGACCTTGGTGCAACGCCTGACGCCACGGGAACGCCAGGACAAAGAACTGGCGCAACGCCTGAAGCAAGTTAGCGCCGACATGGCGACGCAAAGACAAGGTTTGACGCATCGTTCGGTGTTGGTGGCGCGTGCCCTGCATGTGGTGGTGCCCGCCACCCGCGAGAGCACCTATGCCAATACTGGTGGCCCTTACGGCAGCGCAGTCAAGCAAACCGGCGCCTTCAAATACCTGTCAGCGTGAAAAAATAGTCGCTTCTGCGAGATCGAAGGCCGTGCTTAAGTTGGTCTTTGCAGAGAGGATCGACGCGGCGATCCAGGAAGTCGCAGGCTGCCGCGCTTCGCTTGAAGAGACGGAAAATTACCTCACAAAAATGATAGCGGGTTTAATGGGCGCGCATTTTGGCCCGCAGGCGGGCAATGGACTGGCTGTGCAGCTGACAGATACGTGACTCGGTGACGTCCAATACAGCGGCAATCTCTTTCAGGTTCATGTCTTTTTCGTAGTACATGCTCATGATGAACTGTTCGCGTTCCGGCAGGTTCTTGATGGCCGCGATCAACGCCTGGCGCATGCGCTGGTCGCGTAGCATAGTCATGGGGTCGGCTTCTTCGTCGCCCACATGGTGGTCCAGAAAGGTGTCGTCGTCTTCGCTGCTGCGCGACATGTCTTCGAGGTAAACCAACTGCGTGCCCCGGACTTTGCCAAGCAAGGTCTGGTAGTCCTCCAGGTTCAGGCCCAAATCCTGTGCAATTTCGCTCTCTAGCGGTGTGCGCCCGAGTTGATGCTCGAGGCGACGCAAGGCCTGTTCGATTTCTTTCTGGCTTTTGCGTGAGCCGCGCGACATCCAGTCGTTGTTGCGTAGTTCGTCCAGCATGGCACCGCGTATGCGCTGGGTGGCAAAGGTTTCAAACTGCACCCCCTGCGCCGACTCAAAGCGCGTTAGGGCCTCGGACAGACCAATCAGGCCGACTTGGATCAGGTCATCCACCTGCACGTTGGCAGGCAATTTGACCATCATGTGGTGCGCCAAACGGCGCACCAGTGGCTGGTATTGTTTGATCAGGGCATTGCGGTTGAGCTGACCTTTGGCTGTGTACATCAATAAACCCTTCCGGCATGGTGGCGTTGCAGTGGCATGGCCTGCTCCAGCAAGCGCAGGACCAGCCGGTTTATGTCGTCAGACGGTCCGTCTTGGGCCGCTGACGTCCGTACGGTGATCGAATCAAGTCGGTAGTCCAGAAATGTCATAGCGCAGTCCTGCAAATTTTTCACGGCAGCGGGTAAGGTGGCAATAGTTTTAGAAATGGGGTCGCTCGACAGGTGCGCCAGGGTAGGGCGTAAACCGGCGTTGTGCAACAGGTGCTTGAGCGCCTGATAAGCCGTGACCGACGACATTTTGACAGAGGATACCGTCAGCAGGGGCGCCATACCGCTGCCTGCCAGCAATTGGCTCAATACCTCGGCGCGGGCATAAATCACCAGCACGCCAAATGCTGAAAATAAGCGGCTGAGAGAGGTCATGACCTGCGTTTGCGCGTTTGCCTGCAAACTCAGTTGCTGCAGGCCCCGTGCTGCCGGTACGACCGACCAAGCGGCGCTCTCGTCTAGCACTTCTTCAGGCCAGACGCTTTGGCTGAGTAGTTGGGCCAGTCCTGGATTCTCGGTCGACTCGGGGGTGGTGGCGTCCAGTACCACCACTGGGAAACCGAAGTCAACCAGGCTGGCGCATAAATTCCACAATAAAGGTAGCTCGCCCTGCTGGTTGCCATGACTGGCCAGGGCCAGCACACGCTGCCCGCTCTGCAGGGCCAGACCTTGCAGGCCAGCCGCTTGGTTGAGGTCGCCATCAAGCATCGAATCTTCCCGTCTGGGGTGCGCTGGACTGGGTGAAGAAGAAACCGAGATCCGCGACCTTGGGGTCAAAAGCAGATTTGGTGGGCGCGCGCATTGACATGCGAATCAGCTTAGCCGCATCGGCCTGCTCCCAGTCTTCGGGTACTTTCTGGCCCATAGTGACGCCGCGCAACACCAGTTGGTGGCGAATCGTGGCATCCAGCACCGGACCCAGTTTGGCGGCTTCGTCGATTTTCGACAGAATCGCCTGTTGCACGCCGCGCGACTTGAAAGACGACACGACATCGTCCAGCGTGTCGCCGTGGCCACCCGCGTTGAGCACCAGCAGGCGGTTGACGCCCGGCAGGTCGAGCACGTCCAGCATGCTCTGCTTGCGCGGGTCGCTGGGGGCCAGGCCGGTGGTATCGATCAAAATCATTTTTTTGTTGGCCAGCAGACCCAGCAGGTCCTGCAGGGCGGCGCGGTCATGCGCCAAGTGCGCGACTACGCCCATCATCCGGCCATAAGTGCGCAACTGGTCGTGGGCGCCAACACGGTAGGTGTCGAGTGTGATCAGGCCGACGCTGGCGGGACCGAAGTTCTGGGCGCACAGGCCGGCCAGTTTGGCCGCTGTCGTGGTCTTGCCGACACCGGTCGAGCCGACCAGCGCATAAATGCCGCCTTCCTCATGCAGGGAGCCGGTGGTCGCGTCGGTTTTCAGGTTGCGCTCCAAAATGCTCATGACCCAACGAACCGAGGTCGCCGCGTCCAGTTCTTCGGGCATGCGCTCCAGTATGGTGCGCGCCAGGGTGGGCGAGTAACCGGCGCGTATCAGCTTGTGCATCAGGTTCGACTGGATCGGGCTCTGGCGTGCCTGGCCGAGCCAGGTCAGCGTGTTGAAGCGATCTTCAATCAAGCTCTTCATGGCCTGAAGCTCATCCACAATGCCTTGCGAGACCGCAGGAGCCGGTGCCGCTGTGGCAGCACGAGCGGGGGCCGGCCGTGCTGGTGGTGCCATCGTACGGATTGGCTGTGATGGGGCCACTGGCGGCCAGGCGACCGGTGCGCGTGTTGGTGCAGGACGCGCAACCGGCGCGGCCTCGTACCTGGGCGCCTGAGCCTGAACCGGCGGCCGTTCCTGCACTTGTTCTTGCGTCTCACCGGTCATGGCGTCATGGCGGCGGCGCAGCATTCTTTCTCGCACATAGTCCTGAAACGACAGCGTGCTCATGCTGAGCTGTGTCGCGTCGTCTTCTACCTGGTTCCTGGACTCCGCCGCACGGGTCTGGGGTGCGGCGGGTGCGCGCTGGGATGCCTGGGGGCGGTCCAGTGCGGTCAGCGTGTCTTCTGCGGTGGCGACCACTTCCACGCCGGAGGCTGTGCTGCGGTTGGACAAAATCAGCGTACTGTCACCAAAGGCGAGCCGTGCTTTGGCGAGAGCTTCGCGAGAGGTCGGTGCAGTAAAGCGTTGAAAGTTCATGATTAAGCGCCTCTAAGAATCGGTCCGATTCGGATGGTGTGAGATTCAGGAATTTCGCTGTGGGCGAGGACTTGAAGTCGGGGGGCAACGCGACGCACTAAGCGGGCAACTGCGCTGCGAATCTGGTCGGGCACCAGCAGGCAGGCCGGAATGCCGACCTCTTCCTGTTGCATGGCCACTTCGGCGGCCGTGCGGGTAAAGATGTCGGCGACACCGGGGTCCAGGGCGGGGCCGTTGGCGTTGCCCAGGGCCTGCACCAGCAAGCGCTCTAGTGCGGGGTCAATGGCGATGACGTTGAGTTCTCGCACCGAACCGTAAATTTGTTGCACGATGGCTGGCGACAGGGCTATGCGAACGCGGCGCGCCAGTTCGGCGGGGTCGCTCACCGTCGTGGCGTGTTCTGCTAGGCACTCGATGATGGTGCGGATGTCGCGGATGTGCACCGACTCATCCAGCAGCAGCTGCAGGACTTTCTGGAATACAGCGATCGGGACCATTTTGGGAACCACTTCTTCAATCAGTTTTGGGGCCAGTTTGCTGACGTGTTCAACAAGTTGCTGGGTCTCGGTCCGGCTCAGTAATTTGGAGGCTTGGACCTGCATCAAGTGTGACAAATGTGTGGCCATGACGGTCTCTGAATCAACCACGGTAAAACCGGCCATTTGTGCGGCTTCTTTTTGCCGATCGTCGATCCAGTGTGCTGGTAAACCAAAAGCGGGGTCAGTGGTGGCGGTGCCGATCAGCGGGGTGGTGATGCCGCCCGGGTTGATGGCCAGGTGCATGCCGGGGAAGGCCTCACCTTCGCCGGCGGTGACGCCACGCAGCGTAATGCGGTAGCCGCTGGGCTTGAGCTCCAGGTTGTCGCGCACATGCACCGGTGGCGGCAGGAAGCCGACCTCTTGGGCAAACTTGCGGCGCACACCCTTGATACGTGTCAGCAGGTCGCCCTGGCGGGTTTTGTCGACCAGTGCAATCAGGCGGTAGCCCAGCTCCAGACCCAGTTGGTCGACCGGTTGCAAGTCATCCCAGGAGGCTTCGCCGTCCGGCGCGGGTGCGGCTTCGACCTCGGAGGCCGGATCGGCCGGTAGTGGCTTGTTGGCCTGTACCCAGGCGGCATAGCCCAGGATCGCCGAGATGCTCAGAAACACCACATGCGGCATGCCGGGAATAACGCCCAGTACACCCATGATGCCGGCAGTGATGCCCAGCACACGTGGCGAAATGAACATCTGCTGAATGATTTGGCGACCCAGGTCCTGCTCCTTGCCCACGCGTGACACCACCATGGCGGCGGCCACCGAGATCAGCAAACCCGGAATCTGCGCCACCAGCGCGTCACCCACCGCCAACAAAATGTAAGTGTCGGCAGACTGGCCCGCCGTCAGGCCGTGTTGTAGCACCCCGACCATGAAGCCGCCCAGGATGTTAATTAGCAAAATCAGGATGCCGGCGACCGCATCACCCCGGACAAACTTGGAGGCGCCATCCATGGAGCCAAAAAAGTCGGCTTCTTCGGACACTTCAGCGCGGCGCCGCTTGGCTTCTTTTTCATCAATCAGGCCAGCGTTCAGGTCGGCGTCAACCGCCATCTGTTTGCCTGGCATGGCGTCCAGCGCAAAACGGGCCGAGACCTCGGCAATCCGTTCCGCACC
>JBLHZH010000141.1:0-6546 GCA_047629695.1 Rhodoferax sp. | reverse complement strand
GCATACCGCGCTTTGAAGGGGATTTTTTGTTTTGTTGGACGGCCATAGTGGGCTCCTTGTCGTGCTTGTTGCGAAGTTCACAACATTGGGGTTAGGGAACACGCAACTTTAAATCTGCGCGAAGCCCCAGATTGTAGCGTACCTCGACTATCAGTCGGCTTGGCGCCCCTGCAGCTTGGCTAACACCGCAAAGGGGTGGCGTTTTTCAGCGGAGGCCACTTCAAAACCAGCATCCTCTGCCGCCAGTTTGACATCCACTGGGCAGCTGTCGTGTTTGGGAACAACCGGCAGGCCCATCAACACCTCATCCTCTATCAAGTCAGCCAGATTGAAATCGGGACTCAGGGCCAGCACATCCTCCTCGGCCTCTTCATCCTGCGCTTCGGCAGCTTCTTCAGTACCCACAAACCGGAAGGACCGGCTGACCGCCAAGGCAATATCAACCGGCCCGAGGCAACGCTGGCAGGTCAACGGCAAAGCCACGTCAACCGACACATGCAACCAAATTTGTTCTACATCGGCTTCATCAACGCGTATCTCGCCACGCGCCGACCAGTTCAGCGCACGATCACCTCCCAAACCTTGGGCCTCCTGCATTAATCTTTCGTATTTTGACAGTGAATCCTGGCCGGAAAGTTCGCCAGCGGCGTGGGCAAAGGCTTTGACATCTATTAAGGTGGGGGGTGACTCTTGTTTCATGCGTCCAGTGTAAGAGAATCACAGCATGTCTGAATCTACCCAAAGAAAACTCATCCTGGGCTCCACCTCGCCCTACCGCCGCGAATTGCTGGAGCGTCTGCGCCTGCCCTTTAACGTCGTCGCCCCCGAAGTCAATGAAACACCCCAGCCCGGCGAAACGCCAAAACAATTGGCTTGCCGGCTCGCCATGGCCAAGGCCCGCGCGGTGGCGGCACAGTTTCCAGACTGCGTGGTAATTGGCTCCGACCAAGTCGCTGAATTGGATGGCGAACCTCTGGGAAAGCCTGGCGACCATGCACGCGCTACTCTGCAATTACAAAAAATGCGTGGCAAACTGGTTATTTTTCAAACAGCGGTTGCCGTCGTCTGTTTTGAAACCGGGTTTGCACAAATGGACCTGGCCCAGGTCAAGGTCATGTTTCGGGACTTATCCAACGAGGAAATAGAGAATTACCTGCAAGCTGAAACGCCTTATGACTGCGCTGGGAGCGCCAAAAGTGAAGGATTGGGCATTGCCCTACTGGCCTCGATTGACAACGACGACCCGACCGCCCTGGTCGGTCTACCCCTGATTCGAACCTGCCGAATGCTCCAGGCCGCCGGCCTCAAGGTACTTTCACCATGAAAACAACGCACCCTGCCGATAGCACCCAGCCACCACACGGCAAACTTTATCTGGTGCCGGCACCGCTGGATTTTGGCTGCGCCAGCGAGACTCCACTGCAAGAAAGCATCCCCCAAGGCACGTTGGTCGTGGCGGCACGGCTGACCCACTGGATTTGCGAAAATGCCAAGTCAACCCGTGCTTACCTGAAACGTGTCAACACCCTCATCCCGTTGGCCTGTCCGCTGCAGGCTCTTCAGTTGCAGGAACTGCCACGTGAAGTACACAAAAAAGGCGATCACAACGGCAACTTTGATGCGCGCTACCTGCTGGCGCCGACACTTGCCGGCCATGACATCGGCTTGGTCAGTGAGGCCGGCATGCCGGCCGTGGCCGACCCCGGCTCGTCGGTGGTGCGCGCCGCCCATGACTTGGGGCTGGAAGTAATGCCTTTGACCGGGCCGGTATCCCTGCTACTGGCCCTCGCGGCCAGTGGGCTCAATGGCCAGAACTTTGCTTTTGTCGGCTACCTGCCCCAAGAGGCGGGCGAGCGAGTCCAGCGCCTGCGGGAGCTAGAGTCGCTGGCCCTGAAAACCGGGCAAACCCAGCTGTTCATTGAAACGCCCTACCGCAACGTCGCTATGTTGCAAAGCTTGCTGAAGACGCTACAACAAAATACTCGCCTAGCGTTCAGCAGCGGCCTGACTCTGGCCACTGGATGTTGCCAGAGTGATAGCGTCAAAAACTGGCGCCAAAAAGCGGCGCCCGTCAACAACGCGACGCCAGCGATCTTTGCCTTGGGTCGATAGCCTGCTTAACGCAACACCGGGGTCGACTCGAAAGCGCGCAGGGCGCCTTCCCCGATCGAGGCGCCAAAACGTTTGACCAGGCGCTGCGCGACATTGTCGCGACGGGTGTAATCCACCACGTCTTCAGCCTTGACAATTTCACGCGCCACAAAGTCCAAGCTGCCAAGCTGATCGGCGAGGCCAAGATCAATCGCCTGCTGACCACTCCAGTACAGGCCACTGAAAGTCTCTGGCGTTTCCTTTAGGCGACTACCCCGACCGGCCTTGACGACATCAATAAATTGCTGGTGAATCTGGTTCAGCATGACTTGTGCAAACGCACGCTGGCGCTCGGTCTGTGGACTGAACGGATCCAAAAAACCCTTGTTTTCGCCCGCTGTCATCAAGCGGCGTTCGACCCCAAGCTTGTCCATCAGGCCGGTGAAACCAAAACCGTCCATCAACACCCCGATGCTGCCCACAATGCTAGCCTTGTCGACAAAAATCTTGTCGGCCGCCACGGCAATGTAATAGGCCGCCGAGGCACAGGACTCTTCCACCACGGCATACACCGGCTTCTTGTGCTTGAGCTTCAGGCGTTTGATCTCGTCATTGATAATGCCGGCCTGCACTGGGCTGCCGCCAGGCGAGTTGATCCACAGAACTACGGCTTGGGCGCCCTCGTCTTCAAAGGCCCCGCGCAAGGCCGCCACCACCAGTTCGGCACTGGCTTCCGCATCCGCAGCTATTTCGCCTTTAATTTGTACCACCGCCGTATGGGGTGTTGAAGCATCTTTGGACGGGCCGTTGCGACCGAAGGCCAGCCAGACCGCAAAAACAATAAAGGCCAGCCAAGCCAGACGCACAAAACTGCGCCAGCGGCGTGCCAAGCGTTGCTCATTCAACGAAGCAAAAGCCAGCTTTTCCAGTGTGACGCGCTCCCAACCGGGGTTATCGGTGGGGGATTTCTCGGAATTAAAGGGATCAGTCATTTTAAAGCTCAAGGGGTTTAAGGTTAAAAGCAGTATGCCAGTGCACAACACCGTCTGTTTCGAAAACGTCAATCTTGACTAACCCGCCACGACAAGGTCCACCGCGGCAGGCGCCAGTTTGCGGCTGGTAGAGCGCGCCATGTGTGGCGCACATTAGCCAATGCCCACTGATATCAAAAAAACGGTTGGGCTGATAATCCATTTCCATGGCGACATGGCTGCAGCGGTTCAGATAGGCATGCGCCTGGCCCTGATAACGAATGGCAAAAGCACGGCAGGTCTCTCCGCCACACACCACATTAAAGGGGACGGCGTCGCCGCTATTGAGCAGGTCAGCGGAGCGACACAGAAAAATAGTTTGCGGCATCGTCAAGAAAATGGGTCAGGCGTTGTCTAGCAGCCAATCGTGCAATTCACGCACTGAATGCGCCACAAAGAGCGGGTTTAATGCCTCGAACGCTTCGTGCGCATGGGCGCCGTAACTGACGCCAACGCTGGGGCAACCCGCATTCAGTGCCATTTGCAAGTCATGCGTGGTATCACCAATCATGAGGGTGCGCGCCGCGGTACTGCCAAACACCTGCATCAACTCATGAAGCATCAGGGGATTCGGCTTGCCAGCGGTCTCATCGGCGGTGCGGGAGCCGTCAAACATGCCTTTGAGTGCCACCGCCTGCAGGGCCTCGTCGAGTCCGTGGCGGCTTTTGCCAGTGGCTACCGTCAAGCAATGCTGGCGCAACTTCAGATCCGCCAGCATCGGCAGCACACCGTCAAACAGACTGATGTCGTTTTGATGAATCCGGTAATGGTGCTGGTAGCGTACGCTCAGTTCGGGGTATTTATGCTCGGGCACATCGGGCGCGGCATGCGCCAGGGCCTGCATCAGGCCCATCCCAATGACATACGAGGCATCTTTGTCGCTCGGCCGAGCACCGCCCACATCGCACACCGCATTCTGAATACAGCGGGTAATCAGCGCCGTGGAGTCAAACAGGGTGCCATCCCAGTCGAAGGCAATCAAATCGAATTGCCGGCTAACCGGTGCGTCAGGAAGTGGAGGGAGCAGCATGGTGGGCAAAAGTTTCAAGTTCAGAAGGAAGTTGGGCTATCAGCTGGATTCGTTCAGCGCTGGCCGGGTGGTTGAACTGCAAGCGCCAGGCATGCAGAAACATGCGCTTCAAGGCTGGCAGTTTGCCTGCGCGCAGCAACCGTTTATTCATGTCAAAGTCACCGTATTTATCATCCCCGGCGATCGGGAAGCCTTCACTGGCCAAGTGCACACGAATCTGATGGGTGCGCCCGGTCTTGATCGTGACTTCAAGCAGGGTGAAGCTGGTCGCAGGCGTGTCCCTGACTTTTACCAGCGTCACTGAGGGCATGCCGTTGGGGTCATCACGGGCCACCACCTTGACGCGCCGCTCACCGACGCTCAGCGCCTCTTCGGTCAAGTATTTGTGCAGCGGCTTGTCCAGCACTTTTTTATGACCTGGCCAGCGTCCCACTACTAAAGCTAGATAAACCTTACCCGTTTCGCGCTCACGGAACTGGTTTTGCAGATGGGTCAGCGCACTTCTTTTTTTGGCAATCAACAAGATTCCGCTGGTATCGCGGTCCAATCGGTGCACCAATTCCAGAAATTTGGCTTGCGGGCGGGCCATGCGTAATTGCTCAATCACACCAAAGCTCACGCCTGAACCGCCATGCACGGCAACGCCTGAAGGTTTGTCGATGGCGATCAAATGCTCGTCTTCAAACAGAATGGGAAAGTCACGGGCCGGTACACCACGAACCAAGCCCAGCGCCATGGCCTCGGCTTTTTCAATAATCCGCTCCGACAAGCGCACCGGCGGTAGACGAACTGTGTCGCCAGTCGCGACCCGTGCATCGGCCGAGGTCCGACCTTTGTTGAGCCGCACCTCGCCGCTACGGATGATGCGATACACATGGGTTTTTGGCACGCCTTTAAGGTGGCGCATCAGAAAATTATCGAGTCGTTGTCCGGCAGCGTCTTCATCGACACTGATCGATGTGACCTGAGGCATTTGTGGGGCCGGATTGCCATCTATAATGTGTTTCACTGGAGATGCGCTGTAAGTGGTTGATTCAACGAGAAGTTGACCCGAAGTTTAGGTGAATTTTAGTTCACTTGATGTCAGCAGCCCTCTGGTAGGTCGATACCGCCGGGTCAAGTTGTCCCTCAACCGCAAGCTGATGCTTGCTGTGACCTACAACCTGAACGGTCAAGACGACGCCTTGAAATATTGATATGGAATACCCCAAGTCCACAGACACAAGGTCTGTGAACGGAATGAAACGAGATGTTTGTGTTAATGAGCTTGATCTACAGTTGCCCACGGTGCGTTTTCGCGCCGTTTTTTGGCATGGATCAGCCATCGGCGACTATCCGACGGGCGCAGACAGCTATTAATCCAATAGCACCTCCACAGCCCAAACCTCTCGTTCCCCTCCTCCCGCCCAACCTGAGACTTATCATTTAAGTCTTGGCTCTACGGCTTTTTCCTCCTCACTTCAAAGCGTCAGTTCTGGTGTCAAAAGCTCGACAAGAGCATGTTTGTTATTTGAATTGAAGGATGCTACCCATGAAACGGATGCTGATTAATGCCACGCAGGCTGAAGAACGTCGCCTGGCTATTGTCGATGGACAAAAACTCCTCGATTACGAAATTGAAATCGAAGGGCGTGAGCAACGCAAGGGCAATATCTACAAGGCTGTCGTGACGCGGGTCGAGCCCTCACTGGAAGCCTGTTTTGTTGACTACGGCGAAGACCGCCACGGCTTTTTGCCATTTAAAGAAATCTCACGCCAGTACTTCCAGCCCGGCGTCGCCGTCGGCCAAGCCCGTATTCAGGACGCCATCCGCGAAGGCCAAGAACTGTTGGTCCAGGTCGAAAAAGAAGAGCGTGGCAACAAAGGCGCAGCCCTGACCACCTTTGTTTCGCTGGCCGGCCGCTATGTCGTGCTGATGCCCAACAACCCGCGTGGTGGTGGTGTCTCGCGCCGCATCGAAGGCGAAGACCGGGCTGAACTTAAGGAAGCACTGGAACAGCTCGAATACCCCAATGGCATGAGCATCATTGCCCGCACCGCCGGCATTGGCCGCAGCGCGCCCGAGTTGCAATGGGACCTGAACTACCTGCTCAAACTGTGGAGCGCCATCGACAGCGCTGCTAAGGGTGGCAAGGGCGCCTACCTGATTTACCAGGAATCGTCACTGGTGATTCGTGCCATCCGCGACTACTTCAACAACGACATCGGCGACATCCTGATCGACACCGATGACGTCTACGAGCAAGCCCAGCAGTTCATGGCCCACGTGATGCCGGAGCATGCGGCCCGCGTCAAACGCTACCGTGACGACGCGCCACTGTTTAGCCGCTTCCAGATCGAACACCAGATCGAATCCGCCTATGCCCGCACCGTGCAACTGCCCAGCGGCGGCGC
>JBLHZH010000140.1:0-6600 GCA_047629695.1 Rhodoferax sp. | reverse complement strand
GGTCCGGTACTTGCCGCCTTTGCCATGGCATTGGCTGGCAAGGTGGCTCGAATGCTATCGACTGCTATCTGTCAGTCGTCTGTCAAAATCCTGGATTTGTTGAAAATTGAGGGTAAACACTGAGCCTGTGCCGGTATGGCTGGTAGATATGTTGATTAACTTATCGTCTTTGCAAGTTTCCCGAATCCGTTTAAATACCGCACACGGACCTTGAACATATGTTCATGGCTAGGAAGGGTGGGATAGTCCAGGAAGTCTGAAGTCATGGGCTGCCGCGACTTGCCGCCTACGGCCTCGCAGAGATGACGGTACTTTGGGAGCTCCCCGCTCCCTTATTGAAGTCCACGCGCCAGACGCTGGGTTACAAATTGGTGCGCAGTATCCAAATTTCTGGGAACAGGATCACGTCCAGCATCTTGCGTAAATAACTCACGCCACCGGTACCGCCGGTGCCACGTTTAAATCCAATCACACGCTCTACGGTGGTGACGTGCCGGAAGCGCCAAAGTCTGAAAGTGTCTTCCAGGTCGGTGAGTTCCTCACCCAGTTGGTACAAGTCCCAATGCGTTTTAGGGTTACGGTAGACCTGCAGCCAGGCGGCTTCAACACCATCGCTGGCCACGTAGGCTTGCGTCCAGTCGCGCTGTGTGTGGCTGGTCGGCACGGCGATGCCGCGTCTTGCCAGCAGGCGCAGCGCTTCGTCGTACAGGGACGGCGCTTCAAAGGCGGCTTGTACCTGCGCCAGTAGGTCGGGGCGATGGCTGTGGGGCTTTAGCATGGCGGTATTTTTATTGCCCAATGAAAATTCAATGCAACGATATTGGTAGCTTTGAAAGCCGCTGGAGCTGCCCAAAAAGGGACGAATGGCGCTGTACTCGGGGGGCGTCATGGTGGCCAGTACATCCCAGGCGTGAACCAGTTGTGCCATGATTTTGCTCACGCGGGCCAGCATTTTGAAGGCGCTGCCCAAGTCGTCGCTTGCCACGCATTGAATGGCGGCACGCAACTCGTGCAGCATCAGCTTCATCCAGAGTTCACTGGTTTGGTGCTGCACGATGAACAGCATTTCGTTATGGTCGGGCGAGCGGGGCACTTGGGCATTCAGAATCTCGTCCAGGTGCAAATAGTCGCCATAGCTCATCGATTCGCTGAAGTCGAGCTTGGCTTTTTCATCGGCCACGATGGCTTCTGCGGGGTTGTAGGGGCAGGCCATGTTCAGGTTACCGTATGTTTTTGATTGAATTCGGGGGCTTGCCATTCGCCGGACGCCAGCACCTGCTTCAAATGCTCAACAGCAAACCAGACATTTTCAAAGCCAATGTACAGGGGCGTGAAGCCAAAACGCAGAATGTCTGGGTGCGCTTGGCCGTCACCGGCCCTGAAGTCGCCAATTACACCCCGAGCAATCAGCGCCTGCACGATGGCAAAAGCGCCAGTCTGCCGGGTCAGGCAGACTTGGGAGCCACGTTGGGCGTGGACCACTGGTGTGACCAGACCCAAGCCGTGCCCGGCGCAGCGTTGTGCGACCAGTTCAATGAACAAGTCGGTCAGTGCCAAAGATTTTTGGCGTAGGGCGGCCATGCCACCCAAGGCTTGGGCGGCAACAAAAGTGTTCAGTCCGCATTCCAGCGCGGCCATACTCAAAATGGGTTGTGTGCCGCACAAGTAGCGGGTAATACCGGGGGCAGGGCGGTAGTCGGGACTGAATTCAAACGGTGCGGCGTGACCCCACCAACCGGCCAGTGGCTGCCAAAAGCGCTCGGCGTGCTGGGGGTTGACCCATACAAAAGCGGGAGCACCCGGGCCACCGTTCAGGTATTTGTAGCCGCAGCCTACGGCAAAGTCGGCGTTGCAGACCTTCAAAGCTACCGGCACGGCTCCGGCGCTGTGGGCCAAATCCCAGATGGCAAGCGCCCCAGCCCCATGCGCCAGTCGGGTGATGGTCGCCATGTCGTGCATGGCGCCGGTGCGGTAGTTGACGTGCGTGAGCAAAAGCACCGCAACCTCGTCAGTGAGACTGGCTGCGATGTCTTCGGGCTCGATCAGTTGCAATTTAAAGCCCCGCTCCTGGCACAACGCCTCGGCAATGTAGAGGTCGGTGGGGAAGTTGCTGCGCTCGCTGACGATGATTTTGCGTTGTGGCGTGTCTTGTTGGGCCATGGACAGCGCCGCGCTCAGCACTTTAAACAGGTTGATGGAGGTACTGTCAGTGGCCACCACTTCGCCTGCATCCGCGCCGATGAGTGTGGCAATTTTGTCGCCCATGCGTTGGGGCATGTTGAACCAGCCCGCGCTGTTCCATGATCGGATCAGGCCTTGTCCCCACTCTTGGGTGACCACCTCGGCCACCCGGGCAGCCGCCGTTTTGGGCAGCACACCCAATGAGTTGCCGTCCAGATAAATCACGCCTTCGGGCAGCGAGAATAGATCGCGCAAAGGGCGCAAGGGGTCTTGCGTGTCGAGTTGCTGGCAGGTTTGAAGTGTTTTCATAAGGCTCTCAGAATGGCTCTGACCGGCGAAGCGTCGGCGGTGGTAAGTTTGAGGGGCAGGGCGATCAGTTCGTAATCGCCCTCAGGCACGTCGTCCAACACCAGGTTTTCTAGCACCCGCAGTTGGTGGTGATGCAGTTGCTGGTGCGAGGGTAGGGTTTGACTGGCAGCGGGGTCGACGCTGGGCGTGTCAATGCCAACAAGGACGACGTTAAGCGCCGCCAGCAGCGCCAAGCTGGCCGGGTCCAGAGCCGTAAAAGAGTCCCAATTTTGGCTGGCCTGTCGGGCCGTGCGGATGAGCACGCGTGGCGGTAAATTTTGTAACGCATGGGCAAGGTGTTGCGGTGTCACCAGCGGGCCACTCTTCAGGCAATGAATCACGCGGCAGGGCCCAAGGAAGGGGTGCAAGTCCAATGTGCCCACGGCCTCGCCTCCCAAGGCATAGTGCATCGGCGCATCGGCATGGGCGCCGGTGTGCGGCGACAGCGTGATGGCGTTGACGTTGACCGGGCAATCTGGTCCCAATGTGAAGTGCAGCTGTTGCGCGTACGCCGTGTCACCCGGAAAGACGGCCGCATGGACGTCAACCGGTGGCGATATGTCCCATATTTTTTTCATAGCGCTGAAGGTATCACCGCCAAAATAAGTGTGGTGTCGGCAATTACCAACACCCCCTAAAAATACTTTAGACTTAAAGCAAGTGGACGCTCAGAGCGACTAGTTAATAACTCTTCCTGAGTTTTGCCTGAGGCTATCGTTCGTTACAGGCGGCTGGGGTTGCCCGAACAGAGTCATGCTCCGGTTGACTAACCCTGGGTTGGCATTTTCAACGACAGTATGTGGCCCAGCCTTGGGTCCCCTTTGCCGCTCAACACGTGCTGGTAGGCGGCTTGTACGGCCGCGGGCCCGACATGCTGCTCTATTTGCAGCCAGGGTCGCTCAGACTGCAACACCGCTGATGTGAACGCTTGCCAGGACCGTACCAGCCGTTGACTCAGACCCTGCGGACCCCATTCGCTGCTGCGCTTTTTAATTTGTGCGGGTGCAAAAAATAGGGTGGCCTTGGGACCGGGTACCTCTTTGGCGCCTCCCATCTGCGATATATGGGTGGCACCAATCGAACAGCTGTAGCGCAGGCCTTTGCAATGGGTATGCAAGGCCTTGCGAAACGGCGCGTTACCTGCAAAGTCCATATAGAGGCTCGGGGTAGCAGGTGCAAGCTGGCCTAGCTCATCGTAGGTCAACACCCGTTGGTAGCAGCCCAGACTTTCGCAAAACGCCACGTTACCGGGGGAGGTTAGGCCGATGACTTCGACGCCCTTGCGTTGGGCCAGTTGAAAGGCTGTGCCATAGGCAGTCTTGCTTGACGCGCTGGACAGCAGTAGCTGGGTGGGTTGTGTCTCATTGGCGGTGGCGCTGAAGAAGTCGTTATCGGCCAGGAAGTCATCAAGCAACCACGACGTGATGAACAGTGGGCGTAGCAGGGCCTGAGTGTCTTCGGTATCGGCGGTGTAAAAAGGGTCAGCTGCACAGCGCATGTATTGGTTGTAGACGCTGTGCAACTGAGCCCGCAGGGGCTCCGCATCAAAGAACGATTCGGCAGATACCTTGGCAGGGGTCAGGTCTACCGCGCTGGACATCGGAAAGTAGCCATATAGGCGCTCACCCACCACTAAATCCGGATGACGCGACTCTTGCACCGTGGCAAAGCCCCACACCGGAATTCGGCCCCAGGCCATTCCATCACCCGTGTCGACTACCGGATAAAACTGCCAATACTGCATAGCATCCCCCATGGCCGCGTAGGTAATGTTGTTGGAGGTCAGTGCAAAATGTTCTATGCCCAAGCGTACCTGGCGATCAGCCAATGGACCCATCGACGAGGTGCGCACTGTGGTGCTGGATAGATGGTCTTTGCGGACGAGGAGTTCGGTCGTTTCGGAGATGTTCATCTTATGGACTCTAGAGTAAACCGGCAGGGTCATCAACCAAGCATGGGCACGTGGGTGACAGACCCACTCCCTACAGGACACCGCTAGACCGTATGGACTATCACGGGCGCTCGCCTCATAATTTAGCCTAATATGAGCATTAGATTTCAGATCGGGACAACACAAAAATGAACACTGATTACCTGGTCATCGGCAGCGGCGCTGTCGGCATGGCATTTGCCGATACCTTGCTTGACGAGAGCGGCGCGCACATCACGATGGTTGATCGTCACGCCAAGCCTGGCGGCCACTGGAACGACGCCTATTCCTTTGTTGCCCTGCACCAGCCTTCCGCTTATTACGGAGTCAACTCTACCGAGCTGGGAAGCCGTCGCAAGGATGACAGTGGCCCCAACAGTGGTATGTACGAACTGGCGGGAGGACCCGAAATCAATACCTATTTTGACAAGGTCATGCAGCAGAAATTTTTGCCTAGCGGCCGCGTGAGCTACCACCCCATGAGCAATTACTTAGGCGATGGTCGTATCGTCTCGCTCCTGTCGGATAAGCAAACGCGTGTCACCGTACGCAAAAAGACGGTGGACGCAACCTATTTTTCACCCAGCGTACCGGCGACGCACACGCCAAAGTTTACGGTGGCCGACGGCGTACGTGTGGTTACGCCAAATGCCCTGCCTCAGCTCTGGTTGCAACGCGAGGGGCAACCGGTACCGCAGAAATTTTGCATTTTGGGCGCAGGCAAGACCGCGATGGATGCGGCCGTCTGGCTGCTGCGCAACGGGGCGGCCCCCGATTCCATTCAGTGGGTGAGGCCGCGCGACTCTTGGCTGATCAACCGTCTGCAGACGCAGCCGGGCCTGGAGTTCTTTCACGACAGCATGGGCGGTGAGGCGGATAAACTGGCCGCCTTTGCGGAGTCGAAATCTATCGAGGAAGTGTTCTTGAAATTGGAGTCACTGGAGCAAATGTTGCGCATTGATCCTGACCACAGCCCCACTATGTTTCATTACGCCACCATGTCCACTGGCGAGGTGGCGTTGCTGCGCACGATTAAGCGTGTGATTCGTAAGGGCCGGGTACAAACCGTTGGTCTCGACGCCATGGTCATGGATCATGGCGAAATTGCCACAGACCTGGGTACACTGTATGTGGACTGCACAGCCTCAGCTCTTGTATATAAAACAGCCGGGCCGGTTTTTCAGGGAGACCGTATTGTGGTTCAGCTACTGCAGGCCCCGCTGGTGACGTTGAGCGCGGCACTGACTGCTTATGTTGAAGTGCATGGCGCCGACGAGGAACAAAAAAATAAACTGTGCGTTCCCGTGCCTTTTCCGAAGAATCTTGCCGGTTATGCGCGTGCCACGCAGGTGAGCATGATGAACCAATTTCAGTGGTCACAGAATAAAGCGCTGCGTCAGTGGATGCGTAACTCCCGACTCGACGGTTTTGGAAAAATGGTGGCTGAGTTGGATCGCGCTGACGCCGAAAAGCAGGCCGTGTTGGCAAGATTGCGTACCAATTCGATCGCAGCAATTTCTAATATACCCCACCTGATGGCATCAACGGCCTAGATGCTTCTTGACCCAACGTACCCTGTGAAGAGCACTCTAAAATCAATCAGATATGGGTCAGCTAACACTGGATGCCGTGGCATTTTTGGATCAGTACGCCCATGCGCTTGAGGGGTCACAGATGGAGCGTCGGCCAGTCCTTTTAAACACCTTCACTGACCACCTTGCATCAGAAGCTCTCATCTGCTTGCAGTACGCAGGCGTCACTACGAAATAGCTTGAATTACGGCGGCATGCGTCCGGATCGTGACTGGTTGCAATTCGATTGCGTACTCAGTTATGGTTTGGTGGAGTACCTGTGCACGCTGGACATGCTCAAGGAGAACGGCTAGTCGTCCACGCGCTGCATTCCGCACGGGAGGCATCATGTGGCAATTACGGCTGGCCTGGATCTGGGCAGCAACCAGTCTTACCCGGACTTGTTTCGGCCCTCTGGTGGTTTCCCAGACGGAGTCAAAGTAGTGGGGAGTTACGTAAAAGAGGTCTAACTTTTACGACATTGGTGACGTAGTGCATTTCTCAAAAATTTTTATAATTGCTTGATTTCAAGCAACCTGAATGGACGCAGGCGTTTCATC
This sequence comes from Rhodoferax sp., assembly GCA_047629695.1. GTDB lineage: Bacteria > Pseudomonadota > Gammaproteobacteria > Burkholderiales > Burkholderiaceae_C > Rhodoferax. The sequence goes on along the minus strand of JBLHZH010000140.1, from coordinate 10 downwards.
TTGCGCCGCA
>JBLHZH010000139.1:0-6611 GCA_047629695.1 Rhodoferax sp. | reverse complement strand
GGCAGGACGCCAAAATCTAAAAAACGTTCAGGTGCTGCTGCTGCCAGCAGCAGGCCCAGCGCAACATTGGTATCTTGCAATAACAGCACAACGCGGTTCAGATCGAGTCGCTCAACCCATTCATTGAGGACTTGTTCATGCCAGTCCAGTGTATGCGCACTCTCTTTTTTCGGTTTGTCACTTTTACCAAAACCAATCAGATCCGGCGCGAGCACCCGATGGCCGGCAGACAAGAGTTCAGTGATCTTGTGGCGAAAGCAATAACTCCAGACCGGACTGGCGTGCAGGCAGAGATAACTCCGGGCCGCATTGTGCGGACCTTCGTCCAGATAATGCAGACGCAAGCCGTTCAAACTCGGTAAATCACTCATAAAGTTCGGCGCCCAAGGGTAGTCAACCAAATTTGCAAAGCGGGCCGGCGGCGTACGCAAAGCGTCTTCACGCAATAGACTGCTACATGCTGGATTTTCTTTGCGTTTTTTTTGAAAAAAATTCTGCAGCAAGGCTGCCCCCTCTTTTGCTAGTACACCGCCCAACACTTGCGTGTGGTGATTCAATCGAGGCTCTGCAAATAAGTTTAGAACCGAACCGGCCGCACCAGTTTTGGGATCACTGGCACCAAACACCACGCGCTTCAAGCGCGAATGCAGAACGGCACCAGCACACATGGCACAGGGCTCTAGCGTGACAAAAAGCTCGCAATCGTCCAGTCGGTAATTACCCAAAGCCAGCGCCGCAGCGCGCAGGGCGCTAATTTCAGCGTGGGCAGTGGGATCGTGGTTTTTAATCGGCGCATTGCGACCAATGGCAATCAGCTCGCCCTGTTTGAGCACCACTGCGCCCACTGGTATTTCTCCGTCCTCAGCCGCTAGACCCGCCTGCACCAAGGCGAGTTGCATGGCTTGCTCGTCCGTCATGCGGCCTCGATCACTCCCACTCAATCGTGGCTGGTGGTTTGCTACTGACGTCGTAGGTTACGCGGTTAATACCGCGCACTTCATTGATGATTCGGCCCGACACTTTTTTAAGCAGCGCATAAGGCAGTTCGGCCCAGTCGGCGGTCATGAAGTCGCTGGTCTGCACGGCGCGCAAGGCCACCACGTAATCGTAGGTGCGGCCATCGCCCATGACGCCCACGCTTTTAACGGGTAAGAACACCACAAAGGCCTGGCTGGTTAGGTCATACCAGCTTTTACCGGTCGCGTCATCCATGAAATTGCGCAGCTCTTCAATAAAGATGGCATCCGCCTGACGCAGTAAATCGGCGTATTCTTTTTTGACTTCACCCAAAATACGTACGCCGAGTCCCGGACCAGGAAAGGGATGGCGGTAAACCATGTGGTACGGCAGGCCCAGCGCGACACCGAGCTGGCGCACTTCGTCCTTGAACAACTCACGCAAAGGCTCCAACAACTTAAGACCGAGTTGCTCGGGCAAGCCGCCCACGTTGTGGTGGCTTTTAATGACCACGGCTTTTTTATTCTTGGCCCCGCCCGACTCAATGACATCAGGGTAAATCGTGCCTTGCGCCAGCCAGGCAACGTGGCGTGACTGGTCGCTCTTGAGTTTACCGGCCTCGGCCTTGAAGACCTCGACAAACTCACGACCAATGATCTTGCGTTTGGCTTCGGGCTCACTGACGCCGGCCAAGTGGCCCAAAAACTGATCTGCCGCATCGACTCGAATCACATGGGTGTGCAGCTTGCCGACAAACATCTCCATCACCAGATCGCCTTCGTTGAGGCGCAACAAGCCGTGGTCAACAAAAACACAGGTCAGCTGGTCACCAATGGCGCGGTGAATCAGAGCGGCGGCAACCGACGAATCAACGCCACCCGAGAGGCCCAGAATTACTTCCTCCGTGCCCACTTGGGCGCGAATTTTAGCCACCGCCTCGCTGATGTAATCGCCCATGATCCAGTCAGCGCGGGTACCGCAAATATCGAGCACAAAGCGCTCCAGAATGGCGGCGCCGCGCTTGGTATGTGTCACTTCAGGGTGAAACTGCACGCCGTAAAAACGCCGTTCTTCGTCTGCCATGCCGGCTATCGGGCAGCTATCGGTGCTGGCCATGAGCTTAAAGCCGTGCGGTAATTCGGTGACCTTGTCACCGTGGCTCATCCACACTTGCAGCATGCCGTGACCCATAGGCGTGGCGTAATCCTGAATGCCCTCCAGCAATTGCGTGTGACCATGGGCACGGACATCAGCGGGACCAAACTCACGTGTGTGCCCACTTTGCACGATACCGCCCAGTTGATGTGCCATGGTTTGCATGCCGTAACAAATACCCAGCACCGGCACTCCCAGTTCAAACACGGCTTGCGGTGCCTTGTCGGTGCTGTCTTCATAAACACTGGCATGGCTACCCGACAGGATGATGCCCTTGAGTTGGCCATCACGGGCATAGGCACGGATCCAGTCGTCACTCACATCACAGGGATGAACTTCACAGAAAACGTGCGCTTCGCGTATGCGACGGGCAATGAGCTGGGTGACTTGCGAACCGAAGTCAAGGATAAGAATTTTTTGGTGCATGGCTTGGCCGGTCATTCCGCGCGGTAATTAGGGGCTTCTTTGGTAATTTGCACATCGTGGACATGACTTTCCCGGATGCCAGCGGTCGTGATTTCCACAAACTCGGCCTGGTTTTGCATATCGTCAATCGTGGCGCAACCGCAATAACCCATGCTGGCACGCACGCCGCCCGCCATCTGGTAAACAATGGCGACCATCGAGCCTTTGTAGGGCACGCGGCCTTCAATACCTTCGGGTACCAGTTTGTCGGCATTGGCGTTGCCGGTGGATGACTCCTGAAAATAGCGATCAGCACTGCCCTGCTGCATGGCACCGATGCTGCCCATGCCGCGGTAACTTTTGTAACTGCGGCCCTGAAACAAAATAACCTCGCCCGGCGCCTCTTCGGTACCGGCAAACATACCGCCCATCATCACCGTACTGGCGCCTGCCGCCAGGGCTTTGGCAATGTCACCGCTGTAACGAATGCCACCGTCGGCAATCAGCGGCACACCAGTGCCTTTGAGGGCCGTGGCCACACTGTCAATCGCCATGATTTGCGGCACGCCGACGCCGGCCACAATGCGGGTGGTGCAAATGGAACCCGGACCAATACCGACCTTGACGGCGTCAGCCCCGGCCTCAACCAGGGCCAGAGCGGCCGCACCAGTGGCAATGTTGCCGCCGATGACATCAATTTGCGGGTAATTGCGCTTGACCCAGCGCACGCGCTCAATCACGCCCTTGCTGTGGCCGTGAGCGGTATCCACCACAATGGCGTCAACACCGGCCCGGACCAGGGCTTCAACGCGTTCTTCGGTGCCCTCACCCACGCCCACCGCAGCGCCGACGCGCAGTTTTCCGTGCGCATCGCGGGCGGCATTGGGAAAACTGGTTTGTTTGGTGATGTCCTTGACGGTGATCAGACCCTTGAGCTCAAAAGCCTCATTGACCACCAGCAAGCGCTCAATCTTGTATTGATTCAGCAAAACTTTAGCTTCTGCCAGCGTGGTGCCATCAGGCACAGTGACCAGCTTGTCGCGCGGCGTCATGATGTGGCTTACCAGCAGGTCATAACGGGTCTCGAACCGCAGGTCACGCCCGGTCACGATACCCACTACTTTGCCACCATCACAAACCGGAAAGCCCGAAACGCCCAATTGCGAGGACAACTCCATGACCTGGCGCACGGTGTGAAACGGCGTGATCACGACCGGGTCGCGCAACACACCGGACTCGTAGCGTTTGACTTTGGCCACCTGCGCGGCCTGTTCTTGCGCCGACATATTTTTATGGACGATACCAATACCCCCCTCTTGCGCAATAGCAATCGCCAGGCGCGCTTCGGTCACCGTGTCCATGGCGGCGGACACCAGCGGCATATTCAATCTAATGTTACGGGAGAACTGGGTAGCAAGGAAAGTGTCCTTCGGAAGGACTTGGGAGAATGCGGGCACCAACAAAACATCGTCGAAGGTGAGCGCTTTGCCAATTAGGCGCATGTCTGAGCTCCAAATGGCAAGATTGTACCTGCGCTGCTGCCTGTAGCATCAGGCACAAAAGCTCATCGGCCCGTCAGACCCGATGACTCAGTAACCGGCCTTGGCCCCGGCGCGCTTGTAGTTGAAAAGCCCCGCTGCGCGAGCGCCCTGCTTGATAAAACGTTCCCGTCGCGACACTTTGGGGTCAACTCTGAGCTGGCGATAAATTTCTATGCGGTCGTTGTCTCGCAGCGTTTGCGTCGTGGCGGCCTTGCGCCCCCACACCCCCAACAAGAGATCAGTCGTGTCAATTAAAGGAAAGCGCTGCAAAAAGCCACTTGCCTGCAGCGCCTGCAACACCGTGCTGCAGGCGTCCAGTTGCAGCAACTGTTCGTGCACAACGCGAAGGCGAGGCGAATAAACCACGGTCACCTGAAGCATCACGTCACTCGCCATAGACCTGACTCGCGCGTTTGACAAAGGCGTCCACCATGCTGCCGGCAATTTTGTCAAACACTGGGCCCACCAAACGGGCCAGCGTGGCGCTTTCAAAACCGTAGTTGAGTGTCAACTCGACTTTGCAAGCGCGTTGTGTGCCGTCCCCCAGAGGCACAAAATTCCAGACACCATCCAGTCTCGAAAAAGGCCCGTCCACCAGCGTCAGGATGACCTGGCGGCCCGGTATATGCTCATTTCGGGTGGTAAATGTTTTGTGGATGCCGCTAAAGGCAATGCCGATTTCAGCCGTCATGCCGCTGGCATCGGTGCTTAACACCCTGGCGCGATCGCACCAAGGCAAAAATTGGGGATAGTGTTCAATATCAGTCACAAGCGCATACATTTCTTGTGGGCTGTACCAGATCAGGACGGACTTGCTTACGGTTTTCATAGAATGGAGGTTTGCGCGGGATTGTAGACAAGCTCTTGTACGCGTGACTTGCAACCCCACATCTAATTTATGGCTAAGAAACCTGAAACTGCTTCCCGTATCGCCGATAACAAGAAGGCCGCCTACAACTATTTCTTCGAAGAGCGCTTTGAAGCGGGCCTGGTGCTTGAAGGCTGGGAGGTCAAATCACTGCGCGCCGGCAAGGTGCAATTGACCGATGGCTATGTCGTCATCCGCAACCGCGAACTGTTCATTATCGGTTTGCAAATTCAACCGCTCAACACCGCCTCCAGCCACATCAGCCCCGACAAAGTGCGCACCAAGAAGCTGTTGTTGCACCGCGAGGAGATCAAGCGCCTCATTGGCAAAGTCGAGCAAAAAGGCTATACCCTGGTGCCGCTTAACCTGCACTGGAAAGGCGGAAAAATCAAGTGCGAAATTGCGCTGGCCAAAGGCAAGGCTGAGCACGACAAACGCAACACCATTAAGGACCGGGAAGGCAAACGCGAGGTCGAACGCGCTATGAAAGTGCACCGGAGTTAAGCGCTGCGCCAGTCCACCCGGTGAACCGCCGCCGTTGCATCATGGCGGGCATCGTCTTCAGCGTGAAGGTAGATGCTGGTGGTGCTGATATTGGCATGCCCCAGGTTGTCGCGCACCACTTTTAAGTCGGCTTTGTCGCTCAGGTGGCTGCCGGCGGTGTGACGCATCCAGTGGGTTGATGCTTGGGCCAAGTGGGCGGCTGCCGCCTCAAATTCGGGGCCCTGACTGCGTAAGCGCTCCGCAGCCGCACGCATGACCGCTTTGACAATCTCGTGAATGGCGCTGCGGGCCATTGGTTTGTTCGACCCGATCAGCGGCACCAACAAGGGTGAGCCGTCACCCTCGATGGGAAAGGACGACAGGCTGTAACTGCGACGATAACGAGCTAATTCGCTCATCAACTCGTCTGTGGCGGGAATGCGCCTCTCTTTATTGCCCTTGCCAGTGACTTCTAGCCACCAGCGCTCGCGCCCGTCACTCCCGCGTTGCCTGAAAAAACTACCCATGCCGGCACTGCTGACCTCCGACACCCGCAAGCCAGCGATGTACAACAAGGTGAAGAGCCAGCGGCATCGCGCGCCATGGCGCTGTTCGCGCTCGGTTTGTCGCGGCATCGCTTCGATCGTGTCTTTCACGGTTTGCCATTGCGACAAGGGTAAAAACCGGCTGACCTGTGAGCCAGTCTGTCTGCGCCGGCGGCGACTCAGGGCCAGCGGGTTACCGGCCAGATACCCGGCCTCGACCAGCCACGAGAACAGGGCATTCAGGATTGACGTGGCCTGGCGCTGACTCGCGCTGCTCAAAGGCCCAGCAAACGGGCGCCACTGGTCCGACTCGCGCCCTGGCTTTTGCCCCTGCTGCAAGACCCAGCGATCGGCCGGTTGCGGGTCTGCTAAAAAATGTTGGTAGACCAGCACGTCCTCATGCGTCAGGCTGGAGAGTGCCACGCCGTGCTGCAAACCGCACCACAGTAAAAGCCGCTCGGCCTCCTTGCGGTAACTGCTCAGGGTCGCCGGCGAATCAACATAACGGGCTAGCCAGGCCAGAACCGCATCGCGGTCGTTGTTGGCAGCCAACTGCCCCTGCCCTGGCGCCCGATTGCGTCCCTGGCTGCCATCCAGCACCACAGGAATCACCCGTAAATTTAAAACCACCAACTCATTCATCGTTAAAACCCTACT
>JBLHZH010000138.1:0-6633 GCA_047629695.1 Rhodoferax sp. | reverse complement strand
TGGGTGAGAATCTGGCGAGCAAGGGATATGTCACTGTCGCAATCGACCACACCGACAGTACGTATGACACCCAGCGCGCGTTTGCCAGTACCTTGCTCAATCGCCCGCTAGATCAGCTGTTTGTTCTAAATGAAATGGCTCGACTCAATACCGCTGATCCCGCTGGTACGCTGACCGGTATGGTCAATGCCGATGTCACTGCGTTGATAGGCTATTCCATGGGTGGCTATGGTGCATTAAATACGATTGGTGCCGGGTTTACCGCTGCCAGTGTCGCGGCCCTAGAGGGCGTGCCAAACCAAGCCCTGGCCGTACGTCAGGCCGGCAACCCGGTCTATGAGGCTTCGATCGATCCGCGCATCAAAGCTGCGATGGTTTTTGCCCCCTGGGGCTGGAACCGGGGTTTTTGGGATGCCGCTGGTCTGGCGGGAATCAAGACACCGGTGTTCTTCGTGGCGGGTAGTGTCGATGACATCGCCGGCTATTCACCAGGCGTACGCAATTTGTTTGACGGTAGCGTGAATGCGCCACATTTTCTATTGACGTTCGAGAACGCCAACCACAATGCAGGGGCACCGATACCTGCGCCAAAAGAAACTTGGGCCGCTACGCCAGAGCTCAAGTTCATAGCCGCTGAACACTACGCCGATCCGGTCTGGGATACGACGCGGATGAATAATATCGCCCAGCACTTTGCCACTGCGTTTTTAGGAAAATATTTGAAAGGAGATACTGCCATGCCCGCTTACCTGAAGCTGGTTGAGTATGCCAAAGATGGCAAATGGTCGGTTGACGCCAGCGGCACGGCCAAGGAAGACCATAGTTACTGGAAAGGCTTTCCAAAGCGCAGCGCGGCGGGTTTGCGTTTTGAGGCACGAGGCGTTAACTGACGGGGCGTCACCCCAGTTTTCAAGACAGTCTGCAAGCCCAATGAGACCGTCATGGCGCTCAAACCGGCTTAACGCGGATCGAGCCTACTGGCGCGGCGGAAGCCTACACTCATCGTCGGTCGTAATACCGCCTTCGACCCAGTCATGGGCCGAGATGCGTACCGACATCGGACGTTCATTGGGTCAGGCCGCGCGTACAGCTGCAAATATTTCTAGCGGATAGCGCAGCCGATCAGCGCTCATAGTCGTCCAACCAGGTGGCAGCCCTGGTCGAAGACCGCGCTAGAGTTGAGATTGAAGTGACTGCGGTGCTACCTGTCTGACTTGGCGGGTTACTTGAGTGCCAAATCCTGCCTTTTTATAGACATACATTGCCGATTGGCACAAAAAATGCATTCTTTTTGCTTTTAAAAAGTCGCTTATACGGGAATTATGGAATCTTGTCGCCAAGATGCATCATGTTGGTGCGATGTTGGACGCAGTGAAATGTACGACGTAGATTTTTACTTCTTGCTATGCGACCATTTTTAAGCAGAGGTACAGAAATATATGCAGGTCAAGCAGCGTGACACCGTGAGGCACTCGAACTTAACCCGGTTTGATCTGGGGGAGTGGCAGCGCACGATTGTGCAATCGTGCCAGCCCGATCAGGCCCAGGAGTTGGCCGGCTACGGTAGCTGCTGGCGCGCGCACGGCAGTACCGGTATGGTGCTATCGGTTGTAGCGGCCGACTATTTGGGTGTAGAGGCAGGCCTGCATACCGATGCGTCTTCCTGCCTGATCCATGTCGTCGCGGACGATGCGGTGCGCCTGCGTACCGCCTTGAACGATGATGCCGGGACTGGCGCCGGGCTGGACTGCCACTTCCGCCTGAACCACCCCCAGCATGGATTGCGCTGGTTGCGCCTGCAAGCAATGCGTGCTACTTCGACCGGCATCGCGTGCGCAATGGTGACCGATGTCACGCAGGCCAAGCATGCCGCATTGCGTGAAAAATTCCACTTCGCGCTGACACAGCATCTGGTCGGCACCAATACACTGGGTGACGCCTTGAGCAAGATACTGCAACTCGTGTGTGAAGACCTGGGTTGGGAGTGGGGTGCCTATTGGTCATGTGAGCACGACAGCGCGGGCGAGCCCGTATTGTCTTGCCAGCATGCGTGGCACCGGCTGGATCAGCGCCTTGCGTCATTCAAGCACAACAGCGACACACTGCATATGGCGTCCGGCGAGGGTCTCGTTGGACGCGTCTGGCGCAGCGGGCAGGCGCAATGGGTCGCCGGCATCGACCGCAACCCCGATTTTTTGCGGCGCGCCAGTGCGATCGACAGCGGCTTGCAGTCCGGCTATATCTTCCCCGTCACCTATATTTCACTTGAAGGTGTGTTGCACAGCCCTGGCGTGCTGGAGTTTTTCAGCACCTTGCCGCGCCAACGTGAGGCAAAATTGCCCGACTTGGCCGCATCAATCGGTGCTCTGATTGCGCAGGCAGTGCAGCGCATGGCGCAGCAGGAATGCACACAACGCCTGGCCATGATCGATGACATGACGGGCTTGGCGAACCGGATTCATTTTCATGGCCTGGTCGACGCAGCCTGTCGCGATCACATCGCGTTCGCGGTCATGTACATCGATCTCGATCATTTCAAGCCAATCAACGACGCCTTTGGCCATGAGGCTGGTAACGTCGTCTTGGTCGAGTTTGCGCAAAGGCTGCAGGCGCTGACACCGGCTGGTTGCGTGATAGGGCGCATTGGCGGCGACGAATTTGCGATCCTGACCGCGCCCAAGCTCTCTCTACGTGAAGTCCATGCAATAGCCGCCGATGTGTTGCGCGTAGCCAACAGTTCGTTCTTCTATATGGGACTTGAACTTTCAGTGTCGGCCAGCATCGGCATCAGCCTGTTTCCCGAGCACGGGTGCGCTACGGCGCAATTAATGCAGACCGCTGATAGTGCGATGTACCAAAGCAAGCAAGGCGGGCGTAACCTAGTCAGTCAGTTCAACGGAGACGGCAAGGAACAGCAAGTCAAAATGGCCGGGCGGCTGGCGCTGGTGTCGCAATTGCATCACGCACTGCTGGGCGATGAATTCTTTCTTGAATATCAGCCCATATTCAATGGTTCCTTTGAGCACGTGACGGCGCTTGAAGCGTTAATTCGCTGGCGTAAACCGGACGGCGAGATCGTGACGCCGGAGCGCTTTATTCCTAGCGCAGAAAAAAGTCGACTGATCGTACCCCTGGACCGCTGGGTGCTGGAACAGGTCTGCCGCGACTTGCTGCTGATGCGGGACGCCGACATGCCTTCACTGCAAGTACACATCAATATGTCGGCACCGGAGTTTCTTGACAGCACCTTACCGCGATCCATGATGGCGATCCTTGATGCGGCAGGCATCGCAGCATGCCAGATCTGCATCGAGCTGACTGAAGGCGTCGTCATGGATCAGGTTGAAAAAGCGATTCCCATCATGCAGGAGTTGAGACGTCTCGGGTTTGACATTAGCCTCGATGACTTCGGGATGGGTTATTCATCGCTGTCGATGCTCAAAAAATTGCCTGTGTCGTCGATCAAGATCGACCGTTTATTCATCGCCGGCCTGCCGGACCAGCGCGACGAATGTGCCATCGTGCGCGCAATCCTTGAGTTGGGCCATAACATGAAGATTGGCGTGATCGCCGAAGGCGTTGAAAACGAGGGTCAGTTGACGTTTTTGCAGCAAGCAGGTTGTACGCGCATTCAAGGCTATTTGCTGGGTCGACCGATGTCGCTGGCGACCTTGACTAGGCGGCACGGTAAACAGGCTGCGCCATTTGAAGAGTCGTGATCTTGGATCATCATTGTTCCGGATAAGACGGTAGTTTTTTTCGTGGTGAGCTGGTGGACGTTACCACTGGTTTTGGCGTAGGACACTGGTCCGGCTGCAAGGTGCAGGTGATCCTGCAGGAGATTGTTGTTTCCGTCTCTAGCCCTGGCTTCTTGGCCATTCACCCAATGAATGGAGCTGCAGCTGAACTAAGACGCTTGCCCTTGTTACATCTGGAAATGTATGCAGCCTGAACGCTGGCTTAGTTGGAAAAATTGGGTTGCACAAAATAACTTGTCGGCTGAAAGTGAGAGCCATGACTTCACGCTCAACAATTACCACTTCTAATTCAAGCAGCGGTTGCAGGACAAGGTATCGTACTGGGGTGGGTTCTGCTGATCGACGAAATTTTGTAAAATGCCCAACTGGTGATGGCCATTAACCTGCCGGCTAAGACCGAACGTGGCTATTTCCTAGTTGTGCTAAATTCGCAACGGTGCCCGGAATCACTGGGCCGATTTTGGTCCTGGGTCATTGCTGATTGTGAACGTGCTGCAACACAACGTGCACTTTATTTACGATGAATTTCGACACTAAAGTTGAACGCAGCAATATCTGTTTTTTCGTATCAACCGCAACTCAGAAAAATTGCGACCACAGGTAACGTGCGTGTTACCTAGGGCGTACGCCTTCTGGCATGCATAGCTGGAGCTTTGGAACCGATTTTCTGTCTTCTTAAAGCGTCACAACAATATTACCAATGTCTTGTCCGACCTCGACCGCTTCATGCGCCAGTGCAATATCGGTTAGTGCAAAGGATCGGCTGATCGCGTGTTGTAGACGGTTAGCCTGAAGTAAGCCGCTTAGTTGCTTGAGCGCGGCAGTACGATCGGTTGTTTGCAATTCGTAGACCAGAAAAAACTTCAGTTCCAAGGAGTTAAAGAGCAGGGTCCTGAAGTTGATTGGTAGCTCTGTCGCCACGTTAGACCCGTAGCACACTACCCGACCATGTGCCGCGAGCCCGCCGGCTGTCAACAGGGCCGAAGTACTTGAGAAATCCATGTCGATAATGACATCAACGCCTCTGCCCTCTGTTATCGCCTTCAGGCGTTCGGCCACGGGTTCAGTCTTGTAAAAAATTACATCGCGAACACCGGCGGCCTGGGCATGTTTGGCTTTCTCGGCTGAGCCAACGGTGCCAATCACATGCGCACCAGCAAGCGACAATAGCTGTGCAACATAGTGGCCTACAGCCGATGAGGCAGCGATCACCAGAACTTTTTTATCCAACACATTACCACTTAAGCGAACCGCCTGAATGGCCGTTAAAGCCGGAATGCCAAGGCAGGCACCGGCGGTGAAGTCAATGATGTCCGGCAGGTGTACTGCTTGAGCTGCGGGCAATACGACGAATTCGCTGGCGGTGCCCATGGACCGTTGCCATTGTGCGTTCCAAGTCCACACGCGTTCGCCGATGCGGTTGGCAAGGACTCCACTACCGATTTGGTCGATGACCCCGGCACCATCGCTGTGCGGCACGATTCGTTCGTCCGACAAAGGCCGGGCACGACGCGATTTCACATCCGAAGGATTCACCCCTGACGTTGCCATGCGAATACGGACTTCGCCGGGGCCGGCGACTGGATCAGGTAACTCTCCGACGATTAAAACATCGCGGGCCTCCCCATTTTTACAATACCAAGCTGCGCGCATGAAAACTCTCTTATGGTTTTGAGTTGGCTCTTAAAGAGGGCTTAAAGAGCAACCCGGAATGGATGGCACCTTAATAGGTGACGTTCAGTTGCATAATACGCGTTAACGTATCGCAAAAAATCACTAGCGCCCAGTGTGCCTATCTTTATGTCGCACTTGGGGATCAACGTCTCTCCTTTAGGTCAGGCCATGCTGCGCGCCAGCATGAGGGTTTTAATCTTGACGACGTCGACCGATCGTTCGTTGACTTAACCGGCAGTAATGAATGGACTTGATCATGGACTGACGCCAGAATAATTTGTGTAGACCATCGCTAGGTACGTGCATAAGAAAAGCTTAAATATGCAAAGCGAATTTACACATACCAATTAGTAAAAATTTTTTGAGTATTGAAGTACACTAAATTTCACGCGAAAAAGCTCAAAACTACACGTTTTTCTGCCGATTCGGAGACTCTTCCTCCTTGCCGGGCGCTGCCCCTATTTTTGGGCGCACTCATGCCCCTAGACCTGTTAATTTGCTGCGCACCCTCCACAAGTTGGACAGCGCAAACAGCGTGAGCAATTTTAGCCCGGATGCCGGCCTTGAGTTGGCCTCTGCGATGTCACTGACATGACCGGAGGTGCCCCGCACGGTGTGCACCAGACCAGATTCAGCATCAACGCCGATATGAGGCTTCATACCGTAATACCACTGGTTGCCCTTCTTGCTGGAGTGCCTCTCGGGGTCACGTGCCCGGTCTTTGTTCTTGGTTGATGTTGGTGCGGCAATCAGGGTGGCATCGACTGCGGTACCCGCTTTGAGCCGTAAGCCACGCTGAGTCAACAACTCGTTGACGGTCACCAGGATTTGCTCTGCCAGTTTGTGTTTCTCCAACCGGGGGCGAAAACGAAGAATGGTCGATTCATCTGGCAGGCGGGCGAACTCTTCCAACCGGGCAAACTCGCGATACAGCGGGGTGTCAAAGAAGGCGTCCTCCATGGCGGGGTCCGACAGCGTGAACCATTGCTGCACGAAGTGGATACGCAGCATCGTCAACAAAGAAAAGGGAGGCTGCCAGCGATGGGCAGCAACTCATCAATCTGACTGTTCTTGTGCGTGGGCAGGCGAGTCAACACATTTTTCAAGTAGGCATACGGGTCTTGCCCATTGGGCTTGGCGCTCTGTATCAGACTCATCACCGCCGCAGCCCGCTGTCCCGCCCCCAGGGAACCGGCAAATA
>JBLHZH010000137.1:0-6654 GCA_047629695.1 Rhodoferax sp. | reverse complement strand
GCCAATATAGACGCCATCGGTATTGGTCATGCCGACACACAGGCCGCTGTGCGTCAGCAGATGCGATATCAGCCGGACCGTGGTGGTTTTGCCATTGGTACCGGTGACGGCAACCAGTGGAATGCGACCGTTTTCATGTTCGCCGAACAGGCTGGCAATAATCGCTTCCCCGACCGGACGACCTTTGCCGTAAGAGGGGGAAATATGCATGCGCAGGCCGGGTGCGGCATTGACTTCGACCACGCCGCCGCCTTTTTCTTCCAGTGGGTGGTGGATGCTGTCGCACACCATGTCGACGCCGCAAATGTCGAGGCCGACCATCCGTGCGGCGGCCACGGCTCGTGCCGCCACAGCCGGGTGGACGTCGTCGGTGACGTCGGTGGCGGTGCCACCGGTCGACAGGTTGGCGTTTTGGCGCAGCGTCACGCGCTGTCCCAGCGGCAGTACGGTTTCGGCCCCCAGTCCCTTGTTGGCCAGGCAGGCGAGGGCGATATCGTCAAAGCGTATTCTGGTCAGCGAGGTGGCGTGCCCACTGCCGCGACGCGGGTCACTGTTGACTTGGTCTACCAGTTGCCGGATGCTGAGCGTGCCATCACCCACCACATGAGGCGGTTCGCGGCGCGCTGCTGCCACCATTTTGTCGCCAATCACCAGCAGCCGGAAGTCATGGCCCGGCATAAAGCGCTCGACCAGAATTTCGTCACCAAACGCCAGCGCGGTGGCGTAAGCTGCCTCCAGTTGCTCGCGTGAGGTGATGTTGACGGTGACGCCTTTGCCCTGATTGCCGTCCTTGGGCTTGATGACAACCGGCAGGCCGATCTCGCTGGCAGCGGCCCAAGCGTCTTCGACGGAGGTCGCCTCGCGCCCGTTCGGGACCGGCACACCAGCGGCGGCCAGCAGTTTTTTGGTCAGTTGTTTGTCCTGCGCGATGGCCTCGGCGATGGCGCTGGTGGCGTCGATTTCGGCGGCCTGGATGCGGCGCTGGCGACTGCCCCAGCCAAACCGGATCATGCTGCCTTCAGTCATGCGGCGGTAGGGAATATTCCGTGCCAGTGCGGCCTCGACGATGGCGCCGGTGCTGGGACCCAGGCGTACATTTTCGTCCAGCAGGCGCAATTCCTCCAGCGCCTGCGGCAGGTCAAACAGGCTGTCATTCTGGGCAGAAAGACACAGGGCCTCAGCCAGCTCAAAGGCCAGGCGACCGACGGCTTCTTCTGAATACTCCACCACCACCTGAAAGACGCCGCTCTCCAGCGTCGGGGCAGTGCGCCGGAAGGTGATTGGGCAACCCGCCTGCGTCTGCAGGTCAAGGGCTGCCACACACAGCACATGCGCCAGTGTGATTTTGTCGTCATGACCCGTCGGCTGTAAGGCGCTGATAGCCGGGAAACGCGCGCGCAGCCGGGCCTCGAAGCCGGTCTGGTGCGTGATGGAACACTGCTCGGTAGTGCAGGTCACGACCGCCTCAATGGCAGTGTGCTGGGTCCACAGGTTGGGGCCCCGAAGGGCGCGGATGCGTGTGACGTTCATAAGCTCAATAGTTCCGATTGGGGGTGGACTCGAACGTGCGCAGGCCGGCGCCGATCAGTTCAGGGGAGATGTTGAGCGCCCAGGCGGCGGCCACGGCCGCCATGACCATGTCGGGCTGGGCCGCCTTGCTGGGGTTGAGCGTTTTCAGCGCGATGCGAGCCACTTCTTTTTGATGATCGACCAGCACAATCTGCTGGTCTTGCACAAACACCACGCGCCCGCCGCTGGCCCGGTGCCGGACCAGGGCCTCCAGCTCGGGGTCAAGGGCGTAAAAAATAACCTGACCGTCACAAAGGGCGGCCATTTTTACCACTTCGGGGTCGGCGGCGTTGAGCACGGCCGTGCCGTGCGGCAAGATCACATCAACCTGGGTCCGCACCACGTTGTACAACTTGTCGATATCGTCAATGTAAAACTCGGCCAGCGCCTCAAAGTCGCTGACGTCGGTGACCACACCCACCGTGCATTTGTCATAGGCCAGACCCTCACTCAGGATCATCCGGCTGCTGTTCTCAAAGACGGCGGCTTGAACCGAGCGGTTGATCAATAGGCGCTGCGCGGCGTCCCAGGCTGTGCTGTCAAGTGCCTCAACCTGCCTTGGCCCCAGGTAGAAGCCGTCCTGGCAGGCCAGACCGACGTGTTGGCCACTGATGTGGATAAACCAGGCAATCAGGCGCGCAATGCGGGTGGTGTTTTGGGTGCCGATGACCCCAATCACGGGAATACGGCCGGTTTTATCATTGTCAAACAAGTGTTCAATAATGGCCTTGCCAATCGGGCGGGCCTCCCCGGTGGCGGGCTTCAGGTGGGCCAGTAGGCCAGGGCTGGCGTTGACCTCGATCACGGCGGCACGTTGCTGGTCGAGCGGGCGGCTGATGTCTTCTAACACCATGTCAACGCCGGCAATGTCAAGACCGACCACGCGCGCGGCCAGCGCGGCAGCGGCGGCAACGCTGGGGTGAATGATGTCGGAAACATCAAAGGCGACATTGCCATTGCGCTGAATCAGCACCTTGACGCCGGCCGCCGGCACCGAATGCACGGTGAGTCCCTGGCGTTCAATCTCCAGGTTAACCTCTGAGTCGACCTCCATGATGTCGATTTGACTCAGGGGCACGTCCTCTTCCTCGCCACGACGTGGGTCATTGTTGAGCTGCTCATTGACCAGCGCAATCAAGTTGCACTGGCCGTCCCCGGTCACCCAGGCGGTCTCGCCGCGGGCGGCGGCCACTACTTGGCGGCCGACCACGAGCAGGCGGTGCTCGACGCCGTTTATGTATTGCTCCACGATGACCGTGCCGCCGCCTTTGCGGTGCGCCATGTGGTAGGCCGCCTCGACGTCCTTCTGGTGATTGAGGTCCAGCACCACGCCACGCCCGTGGTTGCCGTTATAGGGTTTGACGGCTACCGGCAAGCCAATTTCCTGGGCGGCCTCCCAGGCCTCTTCGGCATTGTGTACCAGGCGGCCTTCTGGCACCGGCACCCCGCAGGCCTGCAGCAGTGATTTGGTCAAATCCTTGTCGCTGGCAATTTCTTCGGCAATGGCGCTGGTCTGGTCGGTCTCGGCGGTCCAGATGCGACGCTGGCTGGCCCCTAGCCCGAGCTGCACTAGGTTGCCTTCGGTCAGGCGAAAGTGGGGAATGCCGCGCGCCGTGGCGGCTTCAACAATGTGCGCCGTACTCGGCCCCAGGCACAGAGCATCGACCATTTCGCGTAGCTTAGCCACTGTGGCGGCCAAGTTATAGGCGGTGTTGTCGATGGTCGCCATCACCAAGTCGCGCCCGGCCTCCAGGGCGGCCCGGCCGACTTGTTCCTGGCGCGTCCGAAAAGCCACCTTGTAGACGCCCCGGACCGTTGTTTGCCGGGCCTTGCCAAAACCGGTGGGCATGCCGGCCAGGTTTTGCAGTTCCAGCACCACGTGCTCCAGCACATGGCCGGCCCAGGTCCCTTCGCGCAGGCGCTGTAGGAAACCGCCGCGTTCCCCGACCCCGCAACGGTGCTCAATCAGGCCCGGCAGCAGGGTGGTCAAACGCTCATAAAATCCGGGTAGAGTGTTGGAGGGAAAATCCTCCAACGCCCCAATATCAACCCAAGCTTCGATCACCGGACGGTAAGTCCAAATATTGGGGCCGCGCAGATGGGTCACCCGCAGCAATTGAATGTTCTTCGTAGTCATGAATTTAAACTGGTTGAGCCGTCAAACACATCTGAAAACTCTGGCTTCAGGCGAGCAGGGCTTTGTCTTGTCAGGTCTGTCACGTGATAATTGTTTTTTTAAGGGTCTGCATCAATCGTAATATCGTTGAGTTTATTGCAGTTTGCAAGCGACCCGGGTCCAGCACAGGGCTGTGAACCCGCACGTAAACCCGCAGAATCATCTGACCTAAATGACAAATGAAATCCCCGCCTTTGAAGGCTTGTTGAACGATATTCCGGCTGAATGGCGCCCGGCAGTCCAGGCGCAGCTCCAAACAGGTGAAAACGTTCTGGCGGCCCTGGCGGTTGACCTGGACGCGCAACTTCGTTTTGTAAGCGGCCTGGTGGTGGTCACCAATCAGCGGCTTTTGAGTCGTGCGCTAGATGGCGGCTGGCAAGTCTGGCTCTATCGCGCCGACTTGGTACTCAAACACCACGACCACGCGGGTGTCGGCCACCTCGAACTACTGGACGCCCAAGGCCGTCTCGCCAGTTGGCGCTTTACGCTCGGGCGTAACCTGTATGCGATCCGCTTGCTGGACCAGTTCAAGATCTATGCTCAAAGCCATGTCACAGGCCAGCCGCCCGCTGCGCCTGAGGGCCGTTATTGCCCCAGTTGCAAGGCGCCGCTGGAGCCGGAGCAGGAAGAGTGCCCGGTCTGCGCCAAAGTCATTCACACACCGCCCTCCACCTGGACGCTGTTGCGGCTCTGGCGTTTTGCCCAGCCCTACCGTGGCCAGTTGCTGCTGGGCTTTGTGCTGACGTTGCTCGGCACGGCGGCCAGTCTGGTGCCTCCCTACCTGGCAATGCCGCTGATGGACGAGGTGCTGATTCCGTTTCAAAACGGTCAGCACATCGATCCGATGCTGGTGGCTTTTTATTTGTCGGGCCTGTTGGGTTCGGCCTTGCTGGCTTGGGGCCTGTCCTGGGCCCGCACCTACATTCTGGCGCTGGTGTCCGAGCGCATCGGGGCCGATCTGCGCACCACCACCTATGAGCATCTTTTGCGCATGTCGCTGTCCTATTTTGGCGGAAAACGGACCGGCGACCTGATGTCCCGCATTGGCAGCGAGAGTGACCGCATTTGCGTCTTTTTGTCCTTGCACCTGCTGGACTTTGCCGCCGATATTTTGATGCTGCTGATGACGGCGACCATCCTGTTCTCTATTAACCCCTGGCTGGCGCTGGTTACGCTGGTGCCGCTGCCGTTCATTGTGTGGATGATTCACTCGGTGCGTTTCCGACTGCAAACCGGCTTCGAGAAAATCGACCGCGTCTGGTCTGAGGTCACCAGCGTGCTGGCCGACACCATTCCGGGCGTGCGCGTGGTCAAGGCCTTTGCTCAGGAAAACCGCGAAGCCGCCCGTTTTCGGGAAGCCAATAAACACAATCTGGCGGTCAACGACAAGATCAACAAGATCTGGTCGTTGTTCTCGCCCAGTGTCTCCCTGCTGACCGAACTGGGTTTGCTGGTGGTCTGGGCCTTTGGCATCTGGCTGGTGGCTAAGGGCGACATCACGGTCGGTGTGCTGATTGCTTTTATTGCCTACATTAGCCGCTTTTATGGCCGGCTCGACTCCATGAGCCGCATCGTCTCGGTGACCGAAAAATCGGCTTCAGCTGCCAAGCGTATTTTTGACATTCTGGACCACGTTTCCAGCGTGCCTGAGCCGGTCCAGCCGGTCAAGCTGGACCGCGTTGAAGGCCATATCGAGCTAAACGATGTGAGTTTTCGCTATGGCAACCGTGAGGTCAATAAAGGCATTAACCTGGTGATTGAGCCGGGCGAGATGATCGGCCTAGTCGGTCACAGCGGGTCGGGCAAAAGCACGCTGGTGAACCTGATTTGCCGCTTCTACGATGTCTCTGAAGGTGCGATCCGGGTCGATGGCGTGGATGTACGTTCCTATGCCATTGCCGACTACCGTCGCAACATCGGTCTTGTGTTGCAAGAACCTTTTTTGTTCTTTGGCACGATTGCCGAAAACATTGCCTACGGCATGCCAGAAGCCAGCCAGGCCGAGATCATTGCCGCTGCACGCGCCGCCCACGCCCATGAATTTATTCTGCGTCTGCCGCAAGGTTATGACTCGATGGTCGGCGAGCGCGGGCAGGGGCTGTCGGGTGGCGAGCGCCAGCGCATCTCGATTGCCCGCGCCCTGTTGATCGACCCACGCATTCTGATCCTCGACGAGGCCACCTCCTCGGTCGACTCCGAAACCGAGAAAGAAATTCAGAAAGCGCTTGAAAACCTGGTGAAAGGGCGCACCACCATCGCCATTGCGCACCGCCTCTCGACCCTGCACCGGGCCGACCGGCTGGTGGTGCTGGACCGGGGCCAAGTCGTAGAGGTTGGCACGCACGACACGCTGATGGCGGCCGAAGGCGCTTACTTCAACCTCTACCAAGCGCAGGCGCGCAACATGGCTGTTGATATGGATGACGTGAAAGAAAGTGCATGAACCCGACCCTTAACTCAAGGTCTTTTCAGCTCACCCGAAACGCCTTTGGGCGTCTGATTTTGTGCACGCCCGAGGGCCTTATTTTTGAGGGCGTGGTGCCGGTTCGGGCCTTTCCCGTCCAGTCGCCTGAAGCCGGTATTGCCCTGATGCATACCGATGGCCATGAGGTTGTCTGGATGGACCGCCTGGCTGATGTGCCCGAACCCGCGCAAACCTTGATTCGGGAAGAACTGGCGACGCGCGAGTTCACCCCCGAGATTCTGCGCATTATCAGCGTCAGTAGTTTTTCCACGCCCTGTACCTGGGAGGTCCGCACCGACCGCGGCGAGACCCGTTTTGTGCTGCGCGGCGGCGAAGATATTCGCCGCGTGGGCGAGACTATTTTGTTGGTGACTGACTCGCATGGCATCCAGTTCCTGATTCGCGATCGCGCGGATCTGGACAAGGAAAGTCAGAAAATTCTGGA
>JBLHZH010000136.1:0-6661 GCA_047629695.1 Rhodoferax sp. | reverse complement strand
ATGGCAACGCGTGTTTCTTGGGGCGACCAGTTGATCAGAATATCTTCTTGCATGAGCTGTTAAGGGCTGTCGTCTTTGCGAGCGCAGCGCAACAATCCAAAGTTCATGGACTGCTGCGGCCTGCGGCCTCGCAAAGACAAAAAGTGTAGAACTAGGCTATTAATAATTTTCGGCTGCCTTAAATCTTAAAACCGAAAGTCCGCAGCAATTGGGCAGTTTCAAACAGCGGCAGTCCCATGATGCCCGAATAACTGCCGCTCAGGTGCTCAATCAAGGCCGCAGCACGGCCCTGTACCGCGTAGGCGCCGGCCTTGCCCATAGGCTCACCAGTGGCGACATAGTCCTGAATCTGGTGCGGACTCATGTCAGTAAAAGTGACGCGCGACACGCTAACGGTCTGCTCCCGTTTACGTGCACTGCCCACCGCTACCGCCGTCAGGACCCGGTGCGTCTGTCCCGAGAGCTCGCTCAGCATGCGCACAGCATCAACCGGATCTGCGGGCTTGCCATAAGTACGGCGCCCGCGCGCTACCGTGGTGTCCGAGCACAAAACCGGCGCCAGCGGAAGACCCAGACGTTTCAGGCGCTTGAGGGCAGCATCCAGTTTGAGTTGCGTAACCCGCTGCACATAGATCACAGGCGCCTCGTTCGGCACGACCGCTTCAAGGGCCTCGGCATCTTCGTGCAACTCGGGTAGCAGCAATTCATAGCGGACTCCGAGTTGTTCTAGCAACTGGCGGCGTCGTGGGCTTTGCGAGGCCAGATAAATGAATTTATTCACGGTGATAGGGGTGGTTGGCGTTGATGGACCAGGCGCGGTAAAGCTGCTCGATCAGCACCACCCGCACCATCGCATGCGGCAGCGTCAGGTCAGACAGGCGGATGCGCTCATGGGCGGCTTGTTTAAAGGCCGGGTCCAGCCCGTCTGGGCCGCCAATCACCAGCGCGACGTCATCGCTCTCCAACTGCCAGTGCTGCAGCTTTTGCGCCAGGGCCACGGTGGTCAAGTTGCTGCCCCGTTCATCCAGCGCCACAATGCGGCAACCCCGGGGGATCACCGCCTCGATGCGAGCACGTTCTGCCGCATACAAGGCCTCCACCGTCTTGGAGCCGCGAGGCTCGGTTTTGACGGTTTTAAGCTCGACCTTGAGTTCATAGGGAAAGCGCTTGGCATAGTCGTCCCAAGCCGTCTGGGCCCAGTCCGGCACGCGCTGTCCCACAGCAACAATGATCAGACGCACCGCGAAATCTGGGTCAGACTTTACGTGCTGCGGGTTTCTTGGCAGCTGCTTTTTTGACCACGACTGTTTTTACGGCAGTTTTGGCAGCAGCTTTGGCGGGCGTCTTTTTAGCAGCGACCTTAGCGGGCGCATTGACCACAACTTTGGTCAGGCTGACTTTTTCAGCGCTGGCTTTAGGCGCAGCCCGCTTGACAACCATCTTTTTCGCCGCAGCCTTGGTGGCTGCGGTCTTGGCTTCGGTATTTTTCTTGACCTGCGCCTTGGATGGGAAGGCGGCAGCTACCCCTTTCTTTGCGGCATTGGAGCGGCGCAGGTTACCTTCGACTTCAACCCCAGGTTTGGCGGGCTTGGCCACTTCGTCAGCCTCTTTTGCTGCCGGCTTGTCGGAACCAAACTTCAAGCGAACCGGCTTTTCACCCCATAACTCTTCCAAGTTGTAGTACTGGCGAAAATTGGGTTGCATCACATGCACCACGGCGGCGCCGCAATCCACAATAATCCACTCGCCGTTGGTCTCGCCTTCCATACGCGGCTTGGGAAAACCGGCGTCACGAACGGCATCACGCACACTACCAGCCAAAGCCTTGGTCTGGCGGTTGGAGGTGCCTGAAGCAATAATTACGCGCTCGAACAAAGCAGAAAGGTGCTCAGTATCGAACACCTGAATGTCTTGGGCTTTGACATCTTCCAGACCATCGATGATGGCACGCTGAAGTTTTTGGATATCTTTTTTTGCAACAGTTGAGTTAGTCATCAAATAGTCTGGTAAAGGTGGTGATCGTCAATATAGCGTGCAACTGGTTCGCCAACCAGCGGGGAAACGCATAGGTGCGCTGCTATTCGGGCCCGTATATCGGTTGCGCTAACCGGCATGGCAGGCATTTGTAGCCGCCTGAAACGCGATTCATGCGACTTTATCGGCATAAACGGGCGCTTGTCCCCCGTTATATCTTCGCGCTCGGCGACACAAATTATAGCTAGTCGCAAAACCTCAGGCAAAGCATGCCAGTTAGACAGGGCTCGGGCCTGGTCTTCGCCCAGAATCAGGTACAAATCGGCCGCTGGAAATTGTGTGGCAAAAGCCTGCAATGTCTCCACCGTGTAACTCGGCCCGGCGCGCTCGATCTCGATCGGATCAACCACCACCCGGGGCAAATGCGCAAACGCTAACTGCGCCATGGCAAGGCGATGGTCGGCTGGACTCAGAGCCCAAGATTTATGCCAGGCTTGGCCGGTCGGTACCACCCTGAGCTGATCCAGTTCCAAATCGGCCAGGGCCGCCTGCAGGAGCGCCGTGTGACCGATATGCGGGGGGTCAAACGCACCGCCAAACACACCCAGTCGCCGGGGTGACACCGACTCTGGGGTCAAACCCATTCCTTACGCACCAGAAACCGGTTGTACAAATCAGCCTCGGGTGAACCTGCTGCCGGCACCTGCTGGTAGGCCCAACTGGCCAAAGGCGGCATCGACAACAAAATTGACTCCGTACGCCCACCTGATTGCAGGCCAAAGTGCGTACCACGGTCCCACACCAGATTGAACTCGACATAGCGACCCCGCCGATAAAGCTGAAAGGCGCGCTCGCGTTCACCGTAAACGAGGTCTTTGCGTCGTTCAACGATCGGCACATAAGCGCTTAATAGGGAATCGCCAACCGACTGCATCATGGCCAGATTGCTCTCGGGGCCCAGCTCGGAAAAGTCATCAAAGAAGATGCCACCTACGCCACGCTGTTCGCCGCGGTGTTTTAAATAAAAGTAATCATCACACCAGGTCTTGAAACGTGGGAACTTGTCGGCGCCGAAAGGGACCAATGCGGCCTTGCAGGTGGCGTGAAAATGCACGGCATCTTCATCAAAGCCATAAAAAGGCGTTAAGTCCATGCCGCCACCAAACCAGCATACTTCTTGCCCGTCGCGTCCCATGGCAGCCAGCATGCGCACATTCATGTGAACCGTAGGCACATAAGGGTTGCGAGGATGAAACACCAGCGACACCCCCATCGCCTCAAATGGCGCACCCGCCAGTTCGGGACGGTGTTGTGTTGCTGACGGCGGCAGGGCAGGGCCGCGCACATGGGAGAACCCGCAACCGGCCCGCTCAAATACCGGACCACCTTCGAGAATTTGGGTAATGCCGCTGCCTTGTAGCAACTCGTCAGGGGCCTTCTGCCAGGTATCGGTCAGGAATTCAGTGCCATCCAAGGCCGAGATGGCCCCCGTAATGCGCGACTGCAGGCCCTGCAGGTAGCGGCGCACCGCCTGGGTCCGCGAAAGAGCCAGGTCCGGCAGACTCATGTACCGGGAGCTTTGACCGCACGGTGACCAATATCGGTGCGGTACTGCATTCCGTGAAAATGAATACCCGAGGCCACTTCGTAAGCCCGCTGCTGGGCTTGGCGAACATTATCAGCCAATACAGTGACGCACAAGACGCGACCACCCGAGGTCAGAACATCACCGTCCCGGGTCATGGTCCCAGCGTGGAACACGACCGCATCATCCTCAGCCTTGGGCAAGCCGGTAATCAGATCCCCCTGACGCGGGTTCAAGGGGTAACCGTGTGCCGCCATCACCACACCCAAGGCGGTGCGACGGTCCCACTGCAACTCAATCTGGTCCAAGCGGGCGTTCGGCCCGGACTCGGTCGCGGCCAGCAACACGTCCACCAAATCGGTTTTAAGCCGCATCATGATGGGCTGCGTCTCGGGGTCGCCCATACGGCAGTTGAACTCCAGCGTTTTAGGCTGGCCCAGGGCATCGATCATCAGACCGGCGTACAAAAATCCAGTGAAAGGAATGCCGTCTTTTTCCATGCCACGAATAGTCGGCAAAATAATTTCGCGCATCGCGCGGGCGTGCACATCGGGCGTCACCACCGGCGCGGGCGAGTAGGCACCCATGCCACCCGTGTTGGGGCCCTGATCATCGTCAAGCAGGCGTTTATGGTCCTGGCTGGTGGCCAGTGGCAGCACATTTTTGCCATCACACATAACGATGAAGCTGGCCTCCTCGCCCACTAGGAACTCCTCAATAACGACGCGCGGCACCGCCGCACCGTCTGCGTCCGCGTTGTGCTTGACGCCCAGGCTGTTGTCGAGCAGCATAAAGTCAACGGCCTCATGCGCCTCTGCCAGCGTCAGGGCCACGACGACGCCTTTGCCGGCAGCCAGGCCATCGGCCTTGATGACAATTGGGGCACCTTTTACGTCAATATAAGCGTGCGCCGCCGCCACGTCGATGAAGATCTCGTACTCCGCCGTGGGAATGCTGTGACGCTTCATGAAGGCCTTGGAAAACGCCTTGGAACTCTCCAACTGGGCAGCAGCCTGGGTCGGGCCAAACACGCGCAGGCCGTATTTGCGAAATTCATCAACCACACCCGCGGCCAGCGGCACTTCGGGGCCAACCACCGTGAGACCGACCTTGTGGGCGCTGGCCCACTCGCGCAGTTCCTGCATATCGGTGATATTGACGTTTTCCAGCCGACTGTCGAGTGCTGTGCCCCCATTTCCGGGGGCTACATAAATCATTTGCACTTTGGGCGACTGGGCCAGTTTCCAGGCCAGAGCATGTTCGCGACCACCGCCGCCAATCACAAGAATATTCATAAAGCCTCGTTGTCGATCTCAGCACTGTTGTAAATGTTTTGCGTATCGTCCAGCTCTTCCAGTGCATCAAGCAGCTTTTGCATTCGTGCGCCATCTTCACCCGTGAGTGCCACCGGGTTTTCCGCGCGCATGGTAACTTCAGCCATCTCGGGCATCAGGCCAGCCGCTTCCAGCGCATTTTTAACCGCTTCAAAATCGGCCGGGGTCGTCAGCACCTCAATGGCACCGTCATCGTCGGTCACTATGTCTTCGGCACCCGCCTCCAGCGCCACTTCCATCACCCGGTCTTCATTTGTGCCCGGGGCAAAAATAAGCTGGCCGCAATGCTTGAACTGGAACACTACAGAGCCTTCGGTGCCCATGTTGCCCCCATATTTGGAGAAAGCATGGCGCACCTCGGCGACTGTACGGACCTTGTTGTCAGTCATGGTATCCACCAGAATGGCGGCGCCCCCGATCCCGTAGCCCTCGTAGCGGATTTCTTCGTAATGCACGCCTTCTTGGTTGCCGGTAGCCTTGTCAATATTGTATTTGACGCGGTCCGCTGGCATGTTGGCAGCCTTGGCTCGCTCCACGGCCAGACGCAGGCGCGGGTTGGTGGCCAGGTCGCCGCCACTGGCGCGCGCCGCCACCGTGATCTCACGGATGATGCGGGTCCACACCTTGCCCCGCTTTTCGTCCTGACGGCCTTTACGATGCTGAATATTGGCCCATTTACTGTGTCCTGCCACGAGATTCCTTCAAAAGTTCGTTACGCTACCTGAACAATTGTACTTTTTGACAGCTACAAGTCCGAACCGATCCTGATTGCACAGTATGTTGCCACGCCGTGCTTCCTGCGACCTGACAAGTCCAACCGCCACGGCATCATCACCGGCGCCACAGGCACCAGCAAAACCATTACTCTTCAGACCATGGCCGAAGTTTTTTCTCGTTTTAGGGTGCCGGTCTTTATGGCCGACATAAAAGGCGATCTCAAGGGTATTTCGCCGGCCGGTACCCGGACGCCCAGACTGACCAAAGTAATAGTCTAGAGAGAGAGAGAGATATATAGATAGAGCACTCACAGCACCTAATTTTGCTGCTTTTCTGACTACCTTGTGAGATGTTTTGGTAAGCAGGGGCATCTGGTGCGCGCCACCTTGAGCGATCTCGGCCCGCTGGTACTGGCGCGCATGCTCAATCTCAACACGACCCAGGCTGGCATATTGCAGCTAGTTTTTAAAATTGCTAACGACGATGGCCTACTATTGTTCGACCTGAAAGACCTGCATGCCATGATCGCAGACAACTGAGCCCGCTTCACTACAAATTACGGCAACATCAGCGCTACCAGCGTTGGCGCCGCTCAGCGCGGGCTGATAAAGATTGAGGCCCAGGGCGGTGACCAGTTCTTTGGCGAACCGATACTCAACGTTGACGATTTCATGCGAACCGATGCCAGTAGGCGTGGCGTCATCAACATGCTGGCGGCGAACCAGCTGATCAACGCCCCCCGGCTTTACCTCACATTTTTGCTTTGGCTGCTCAGCGAACTGTTTGAACAACTGCCCGAAGTGGGCGATCTCGACGAAGCCAAAATCGCATTTTTCTTTGACCAAGCCCATTTGCTATTTGCTGATGTTCCCAAAGTTCTGCTGGGGCGTATCAAATTGGTGGTGCGACTCGTACGTTCAAAAAGTGTAGGGGTATTTTTTGTAACGCAGAACCTGCTGGACATTCCCGACGCCGTACTGGCCCAGCTTGGCAACCGGGTGCAACACGCCCAGCTTGCCTGCACCGCACGTGATCAAAAAGCCGTTAAGAC
>JBLHZH010000135.1:0-6667 GCA_047629695.1 Rhodoferax sp. | reverse complement strand
CTAAAGCCCGTTTTGGGTTGGTAGAATTGGCTTTGGGCACCGTGGTGCTGATCAGCTGGACACTGCTGGGCGGGCTGTCCACGCTCAACCAAGCACTGTTCGACTGGCTCGGCGGCGGCATGGCGCAACAATTGGCGCTGTTGCTGGCCTTTGTCGCAATCAGCGGCCTGGTGGACTTACCTGCCTCGTTGTATCAGACCTTCGTCATTGAAGAGCGTTTTCATTTCAACAAGTTAAGTGCCAAGCTCTGGGCCCAAGACCTGCTCAAATCCAGCCTGATGGGCGCGCTCATTGGCTTGCCCATCGCAGCCCTCATTTTGTGGATGATGGGCGCTGCCGGCAGCCTCTGGTGGCTGTGGGCCTGGGCCGTCTGGATGGGCTTCAACCTGCTGCTGCTGGTGATCTACCCGACCTTCATCGCGCCACTTTTTAATAAATTTGCACCCCTCGAAGATGAAATCCTCAAAGCCCGAGTGACCGAACTGATGACACGCTGCGGCTTTTCTGCCAAAGGACTTTTTGTCATGGACGGCAGCCGGCGCAGTGCACATGCCAACGCCTACTTCACCGGTTTTGGCGCCGCCAAGCGGGTAGTTTTTTATGACACGCTGTTAGCCAAACTCTCCGCCGACGAGGTCGATGCGGTGCTGGCACATGAACTTGGCCACTTCAAGTACAAGCACATAGTCAAGCGTATTGTGTCGATGTTTGCGCTCAGCCTCATTGGATTTGCACTGCTCGGCTGGCTCGTCAGCCAGACCTGGTTTTACACAGCTTTGGGTGTCCAGCCCAACTTAAATGCGCCCAATGACGCGCTGGCCCTGCTGTTGTTCGTGCTGGCACTGCCAGTATTCAGCGTCTTCCTGGGTCCGCTATTTGCCCAGTTATCACGCCAGCATGAGTTTGAGGCAGATGCTTATGCTGTGTCCCAGACCAGCGGTCAGGATTTGTCCACCGCCCTGCTTAAACTCTACGAAGACAATGCATCGACCCTGACGCCAGACCCGGTGTATGTCAAGTTCTACTACTCTCACCCACCCGCGTCTGAACGCCTGCAACGGATGCGGGCCTAAGCCCCTTTCCAGTTGTAGACCACTGCACGCCCACACTGACTCCCATGATCCCAAAAAAAGACACCTCCGCTCTGCCTAGAACGGCGCTGACCGCGACCAGCATCATTGCCAAACTGGCCCAACTCGAAGGCTGGAAGCTGACCGGGGATGGCGCCAACGTGGCGATTGAAAAGACCTTTACCTTTGCCAACTACTACCAGACCATGGCTTTTGTGAATGCAGTGGCTTTCATTGCCCATGTGCAGGACCACCACCCTGACTTGTCAGTGCATTTCAACCGCTGTGTGGTGCGCTTCAACACCCATGATGTCAATGGGATTTCCAGCTCCGATTTTGACTGTTCGGCGCGCGTTGACGCCTTACTGGCATGAGCAGCCGCCACAAGACGATACGCTAATGGAAAAAGCGACATTGGAGCCGGGCTTGATTGTGGCCAATTACGGCCGCCACTTTCTGGTGGAGACGCCCATGGGTCGGCGTCTGATCTGCCACTCACGCGGCAAAAAAAGCCAAGGCTTGGTCGGTGACCGGGTGCTGTGGCAGGCTTCGCGAGATGAAGGAACGATTGAAAAAATAGAGCCACGGCGCAATGTCTTTTACCGCCAGGACGAGGTACGTACCAAATCGTTTGCGACCAATCTGGATCAGATATTGATTTTGCTGGCGGCCGAACCCGAGTTCTCCAGCAGTCAGTTGTCACGCGCCCTGATTGCGGCTGAAGCCGAGCACATCACGCCCATTATTGCACTCAACAAGAGCGATTTGGTCGAACCTTTTGCACGGGCCTGGGCCTGGTTAAAGCCCTACCGACGAATGCATTACGGTGTGCTGCCACTGTCGCTAAAGCAGTCTGGCGACGTTGATCACCAAGAGCTTCTCAAGTTACTGCACGGTAAAACTACGCTGGTGCTAGGCCCCTCAGGGGCCGGAAAAAGCACCATGATCAACCTGCTGGCACCGGGTGCGCTGGCGCAGACTGGCGAGATTTCGCAAGCACTTAATTCAGGCAAACACACCACCACCAGCACCACCTGGTACTGGGTGGATGCCGAAAAAACTACCGCGCTGATTGACTCGCCGGGGTTTCAGGAGTTTGGCCTGAACCATATTGACCCAGCGCAGCTGGCAGCCTATATGCCCGACATCAAGCCCCATGTTGCCAATTGCAAATTTTACAACTGCAGTCACTTGCATGAACCCGGTTGTGGCGTGATGGCCGCGGTCAAACCGGATGGCAGTGTCGACGGTATCAGTGCCAATCGCTACAAGATTTATGGTGATTTGTACGCCGAACTAAGTCAGATCAGAAAATACTGAAGGCAGCGTCTGTAGCAAACCATCGCATTGCGCCGAAGTACCGATGCTGATGCGCAAGTGAGACGCGATCCCAGGCAATTTGAAATGCCGCACCAGCACACCCCGCGCCCGCAGGCCAGCAGCAACAGCGGCGGCTTCATGCCTAAAGTGTCGGACAAAAACAAAGTTGGCCAGCGACGGCAACACCGTAAAGCCCAAATCCTCCAGTGACAACACCAAGCCCTCCCGGCTGCTCATCACGGCCTGGCGGGTTTGCTCAAAGTACGCCAAATCTTCAAAAGCCGCCACTGCACCAGCTTGAGCCAGACGGCCCAGTGGAAAGGAGTTAAAGCTGTTTTTGACACGCATCAGGGCCTGAATCAAATGCGCTTACCCACAGGCAAAGCCGACGCGCAAGCCCGCCCGTGAACGCGACTTGGCAAGCGTGTGCACCACTAGCAAATTGGAGTAGCGGGCAACCAGGGTAATGGCACTCTCGGCGCCAAAGTCGACACAGGCCTCATTGACCAGCACCACGCGCTGTGAATGCAGGCGCAGTCATCGTTAATCTGCGCCAATGACAGGCCAATACCGGTCGGTACGTTGGGGTTGGCGAGCACCACAGCCGCCACCGAACTCGCATCCGCGCGGGCATAAGCACCAATATCGACTGTCATCGCATTCGTCAATGGCTATAGCGACACCGGGATGTCATAAAGCTGGCAATAAACTGGGTAAAAACCGCAGCTGGTGTCCGGTATCAACAGCAGATAGCCTTGCTGGAACAATGTGAAAAAAGCGTGTGCCAGCACTTCATCGAAACCATTTCCGACAAAGATATGCTCAAACGCCAAGCCGTGGTGATTGGCAATGGTCTGGCGCAATCGTATGGCCTCAAGGTCGGGGTAAAGTTCCAACCCCTGTTGCGCTGCCGTTTGGATCGCCGCAATGACACGGACGAAGGCGGATAGGGATTCGCGTTGGTATTGAGTTTAATCACCTGGCTGCCTGAGGTCTGCACACTGGGAACGCAGGGCACGAGACGGTCCACCACAGGACGGTAAAACGAAAACGGCACAGGTAGTAGCCAGGCTAAAAATTCAACAACGCAGGCTGGTTGAGAATCAACCCAGCAATCGCGCCAGGGTCAACAGCGCCAGCAGCACCATCCACATGACGACCGTGCGCCAGACCAAGCCAACGATCACAGCCAGATGCGCCAGCTCGGGCACTTGACCAGGGATCGTCTCACCAGGACCTAAATGGATATTCACCGCGCCCGCCGTGGCGGCCAGAATAATGCCATCGTTGTCGCCGGCAAAGCGGGGTTCATAATTTCGCCAGCCATCAATCGCCTCTTCAAAGCTACCGACTACAGCAAAACTGATCGCCGTGATACGGGCAGGCACCCAGTCGACCATAGCCCACGCACGCAGCGCAGTGGCTTGCAAAGACTCGCTGACCGGTTGGTGGTGCTCTTTACTTTGATGCTGCCAGTAGCGGACAACAAATTCACCCAGCCGGTATAACACCGCGCCGGCAGGACCAAAACCAAAAGCGGCAAAGACAGCAAACCAAGCTAAAACACCGAAAACATGGCGATGCGCAGCTAACACCGAATGTTCGATCACATGACGCACAATTTCGCTGCGGGGCAAGTCACTGGCGTCCATGTGCTGCCAGTCAGCAAGCAAGACACGGGCATGGTCCTCGTCACCGTCAGCCAGGGCATCGCGAATTTGCGTGAAATGAAAACTGAACTGCCTAAAACCCAGTGTGGCGTACAACACCAGCACGCTCCAAAGCACCGCCACGGGCCAGCCCACAAACCAATCGAGTAACCAATAAATAGCGAGGGCGCTCAGGGTCGGGCCGCCAACAGCAAAACCCCAGGCTAAGCCAGCATGAAAAGGTTTACCGGCATCAAAATTTCGACTACACCAGCGCACCCAAGCACGCAGACCGGCATGAACCAAGTTGCCACGCCCCAACGGACGCGCCTGCTCCAATAGCAGGGCGAAAAGCACGGAGAAAAAACTCATGCGTTCATCATAGCGGCACAGTGCGTCAAGTCGCCGACAAAAGGCGATAGAAATTGCGCAACATGCCGGCCGTAGCGCCCCAGATATAACGTTCGGTTGCCAGTTCTTGATAGGGCATGGAAAACCATTCGCGTCGCACCCCTGCCAATTCAAAAGCATGGCGCTGGTGGTGCGCCGGATTCATTAAAAACTCCAACGGGACCTCAAAAATATCAGCGACCTCGTAGGGGTCGGGTGTCAGCGTGAAGCCAGGCTGTACTAGGGCAACGACCGGTGTGATGATAAAAGCAGAACCCGTTACGTAATGCGGCATGATGCCCAATACCTGTACCCGGGCCGGGTCTAGGCCAATCTCCTCTTGCGCCTCGCGCAGCGCGGTCGCCGTGGCATCGACATCAGTGGCATCAGCCGCGCCACCAGGAAAGGCAATTTGCCCGGCATGGTTGGAGAGATGCTGGGTACGTTGCGTCAGCAAAATCATAGGCTGTTCACGCGTGATGATCGGAATCAGGACCGAAGCATGCCGGGGGGCACGGTCAGTGAGACGATCCTCGGTCAGCAACTCGGGTGTCCAGATTGGTGGCACAACGAAGCGCTGGCGCAAGGCGGCAGGCTGCAAGGAAGCACGCGTTACCGCCGGCAAGTGGGAATCAACCCCTTGAACAGGCACCTGACGCGGATCAAAGAGAGGCAAACTCAAGCGCGGTGCCTCAAGGAGCTTGGACGACAAAAATCGAGACAGTAAAAGGGAAGCAATAATAAAAAAGCCGTCACAAGCGCAAGCAGGGACGGCTTTTCTGACAATACAAGACGCTGTTAAGCAGCTACCTTCTTGATTTTCTTGGCAGGCAACTTTTCCTTGATACGTGCCGACTTACCGCTACGTTCACGCAGGTAATACAACTTGGCACGACGGACATCGCCACGGCGCTTGACTTCAATACCGGCAATCAATGGGCTATAGGTCTGAAACGTACGTTCGACACCTTCACCACTGGAGATCTTGCGAACAATGAAACCACTGTTCAGACCACGATTACGCTTGGCAATCACAACACCTTCGTAGGCCTGGACACGCTTGCGCGCGCCCTCGACCACGTTGACGCTGACAATGACGGTGTCGCCAGGAGAAAACTCGGGAATAACTTTACCGAGACGAGCAATTTCTTCTTGCTCAAGGATTTGGATTAAATTCATGGTGCTCTTCTAATGATCATGTACGCGCAGCATCGGGATTGACGCAAAATCTTTATTGCAAAAGCAATTAAAAGGCCGGACAGAGGATCGACTAAGACAATCATTGTAGCTGAGCCGGACTCAGGTAGTTTGAGCCAGAAATGCCTCGTCGGCCGGACTCAGGCGGCCTCGATGGCGCGCCTGCTCAATCAACTCCGGCCGCAAGCGGGCCGTCACAGCCAGACGCTGTTCGCGCCGCCAACGCTCGATCTGGATATGGTGACCGGACAACAGCACCTCGGGCACCGACCGACCAGCCCAGTTCTCGGGCCGCGTGTAGTGCGGACAATCCAGCAAACCATCCAGCGCCGGGTTGAAACTGTCCTGCTGATGACTTTCGGCGCTGTTCAGAACCCCGGGCTGCAGTCTCGCGACGGCGTCCAACAACGCCATGGCGGCAATTTCGCCGCCTGAAAGCACAAAATCACCCAGGCTTATTTGCTCGGTGACATGGGCGTCAATAAAGCGCTGATCCAGCCCCTCATAGCGACCGCACAGCAGAATGGCACCGGAACTGGCGGCCCAGCGGGTCACTGTCGTGTGGTTAAGCGGGGTGCCCAACGGCGAGAAAAGCACCACCGGGGGCACATCGCTGCGTTGTGATTGAATAGTTTTTATACATTGCGTGAGTGGCTCAGCCATCATGACCATGCCGGGACCGCCACCAAACGGGCGGTCATCAACGCGCCGGTAATTGCCTTCGGCAAAGTCGCGGGGGTTGCTCAACTGAACATCGACCTGGCCGGACTCAAACGCACGGCGTGTGATACCGCTGGTCAGCAGGGGCGCAAATAATTCAGGAAAAAGCGTAACAATGTCAAACCGCATGGGGCGACACTCAATAATCAGCTTGCCAGTTCACCAGAATACGTCGACCCGGCAAGTCAACGTCGTCAACATAAACCGACACAAACGGAATCATCCGCTCCTGCGACTTGCCGTCGAGTTCATAGTCCATCACGAGCACGGTTTGGGCGCCGGTTGCCAGCAGTTCCTTGACCACGCCCAGCGCCTCGCCTT
>JBLHZH010000134.1:0-6676 GCA_047629695.1 Rhodoferax sp. | reverse complement strand
GCGTGGTCTTTGTCACCGGCCATGCCAAGCCCGGCGATGCCGGTATCGACTGGCCGACACTGGCCGCCACGGCGCACAGCGCACGCCTCACGCTGGTGATTTACATGGGGGTGAGTGGCGCCGCCAAGATTCAGCAGGAATTGCTGCGCGGCCTACCCTCTGAGACACCTGTCGCCATCATTGAACGCGCCAGTTTGCCGGCGCAACGCCACGCGGTGTGCACGCTAGGTCAGTTGCACGCCGCCATTGAAGCGGAAAATCTCAGCAGCCCCAGTGTCATCGTGGTGGGCGATGTACTGCAGGGCCTGCTGGCCTTGCAACAACCCCTGGGCAAGCTCTCGCTGCAGGCCTGAGCCACACGACACCTGCACATCAAGGCGCAGCAGGCCGCCTACACTGATGCCCATGATAAATTTCGACGTTGTAATTGTGGGCGCCGGCGCTGCCGGCCTTTTTTGTGCCGGTGTGGCAGGTCAGTTGGGACTCAAGGTGCTGATTCTTGACCACAGCGAAAAAGTGGCTGAAAAAATCCGCATCTCGGGCGGTGGGCGCTGCAACTTCACCAACCTGGAGACTGGACCGACCAATTTTTTAAGCGACAACCCTCGTTTTTGCCGCTCGGCCCTGTCAGGCTATAGCCCACGTGACTTTCTAACCCTACTGCAGCGTCACCAGATTGCCTTTCATGAAAAACACAAAGGTCAGTTGTTTTGCGACCGCTCGGCCGAAGACATTATTCAGATGCTACTGGCCGAATGCGATGCGGGTGGCGTCACACGCTGGCAACCCTGCAGCGTCAAGTCAATTCGTTTTTCACACGCCAGCCCGACTAATGGCAGCGCCGGCAGCTATGAAATAAACAGCGATCAAGGCCTAATTCAGGTACGCGCTGTCGTTATCGCCAGCGGCGGCCTATCAATTCCAAAAATTGGAGCCACCGATTTCGGCTACCGCGTGGCCCAGCAATTTAACCTGCCCCTGATCACGCCACGCCCGGCGCTGGTGCCGCTGAGTTTTGATGCAGATGCCTGGGCTCCGTTTGCCCAGTTGTCCGGTCTGTCACTTCCCGTGCAGATTGAAACTGGCAGCAAAAAAACCAGCATCGCTTTCCAGGAAGACCTGCTCTTTACCCACCGGGGCTTGAGCGGCCCTGGGGTGCTGCAAATTTCAAGTTATTGGCAGTCCGGTACGCCGATTCGCCTGAACCTGGCACCAGGTCAGCCGCTGGCAGACGCGTTGCAGCAGGCCAAAGCGGGTTCGCGCAAGCTGATTGTCAACGAACTTGGTACCTTGGTACCCTCCCGCCTAGCTGACACCTGGGTCGCCCAAGGGGCAGCACTTGGGCACAACTGGCAGCGTCCGATTAACGAGGCCTCTGACAAAGCCTTGACCGTGCTGGCCGAACGGCTGAGCCGTTGGGAAATCAGCCCCACTGGAACCGAAGGCTACAGAAAAGCCGAGGTCACCGCGGGCGGCGTCGACACCCGGGCACTCTCCAGCCAAACCCTGGAGTCGCGCCAACCGGGACTGTATTTCATCGGCGAAGTGGTGGACGTAACTGGCTGGCTCGGAGGCTACAATTTTCAATGGGCTTGGGCCAGCGGCTTCGCCTGCGCGCAGGGTCTGGCCACCAAACTTAAAGGCTAATTTGAAGCGTGTGGGGAAAATTCGCTATAATCGCAAGCTTTGCTGGCAAACCCCCGCTGCCTGATCAACTTTAAAGCGGGGAAAATCGCAAGATAGTCGTCAAATGGCTCGATCTCCCTTTGATAGGCGTCTGCATATTCTGGATAACATGACTTAATGACAACCATCCGTGTAAAAGAAAACGAACCCTTTGACGTTGCTCTGCGTCGCTTTAAACGCACTATTGAGAAGCTTGGCCTTTTGACTGACTTGCGCGCACGCGAGTTCTACGAAAAGCCAACCGCTGAGCGTAAGCGCAAAAAAGCCGCTGCCGTCAAGCGTAACTACAAGCGCATTCGCGCCATGCAGTTACCTAAAAAGATGTTCTGATTCAGAATACTCTATCAGGCTGACAAGGCCAAAAAAAGCTCACCGGGGACGCTCAGGTGGGCTTTTTTTACGTCAAAAAAAAATCAACTACTTAAACCAGAAGGAACTCCGCATGTCACTTAAAGACCAGATTACCGAAGACATGAAAAATGCGATGCGTGCCAAGGACAGCGAACGCCTAGGCACTATCCGTTTGTTGCTGGCAGCCGCCAAGCAAAAAGAAGTGGATGAGCGTGTGGTCGTTGACGACCTCATGATGGTGGCCATTGTTGACAAACTAATCAAGCAGCGCAAGGACTCGATTGCCGCCTTCACCACCGCCAACCGGCTGGATCTGGCCGACAGGGAAGCATCGGAGATCACGGTGTTGACCGGCTACCTGCCCCAGCGCCTGAGCGCCGATGAGGTGCTAGCGCAAGTTCGTGGCATTGTGGCCGGCCTGGCAACCGAACTGGGACGCACGATCGGACCGGGCGACATGGGCAAAGTCATGGGCTTGGTCAAGACAGCACTGACCGGCAAGGCGGAAATGAGCCAAGTTTCCACGGCCGTCAAGACCGCCTTAGCCGGCTGAAATCAGCTCCCGGCGATCTTCATGCGGTTGATCAGGACAGAGCCCACCGTCTTGGCACCGTAGTTATAGGTGTCGGCGCCGACCGCCTGAAT
Source organism: Rhodoferax sp. (assembly GCA_047629695.1). Classification (GTDB taxonomy): domain Bacteria; phylum Pseudomonadota; class Gammaproteobacteria; order Burkholderiales; family Burkholderiaceae_C; genus Rhodoferax. The sequence goes on along the minus strand of JBLHZH010000134.1, from coordinate 3,994 downwards.
GCCTTTCAGCATGGCCTTCATGTTGCCGGCAATCGTGATCTCCTGTACCGGGAAGGCGATGCGGCCCTTCTCCACCCAGAAGCCACTGGCACCACGCGAATAGTCGCCGGTGACGTAATTGACACCGCTGCCCATAAGTTCGGTCACAAACAAACCCGTGCCCAATTTTTCCAGCATAGCCTCCAGATTGTCGCTAGCGCGGGTTTTGCGCGAAGTGAGGATCAGGTTGTGCGAACCGCCGGCATTGCCGGTGGTCTTCATGCCTAGTTTGCGGGCCGAGTAACTACCCAGAAAGTAACCCTGAACGCAACCAGCCTCCACTACCTGGCGAGCCTTGACCTTGACGCCCTCATCATCAAACGGGGAACTGCCCTTGCCGCGTTTGACAAATGGGTCTTCCAAAATATCAATGTGTTTGGGCAGCACCTGCTTGCCCAGCGAGTCCAGCAAAAACGAACTTTTTCGGTACAGTGCACCGCCACTGATGGCCTGCACAAAGCTGCCCAGCAGGCCGGCGGCCAGCGGCGACTCAAACAGCACAGCGCACTCGGTGGTGGCAATCTTGCGTGACTTGAGGCGACTCAGGGCGCGCTCGGCGGCGTAACGCCCGACCGCCTCGGGACTGGCCAGATCGTCGGGATGGCGCATTGAGCTGTACCAAGCATCGCGCTGCATGTCGTTGCCCTTGCCGGCAATTGGCGACACCGACATCGAGTGACGAGAACTGGCATACCCCCCCCGAAAACCGCGCGTATGCGCGCTGAAGAAATGCGATTGCTGGGCCGACACGGCCGCGCCTTCGCTGTTAGTAATGCGCTTGTCGGTCTGCAGGGCAGCAGCCTCACAGGCCATGGCCAGTTGTGCGGCCTCTTCGCTGTTGATGCTCCAAGGGTAGAACAAGTCCAGATCGGTGCGATGTTTGGCCGTGGGTGCCACATCTTTGGCATCAGGCAAGGCGGCAAAAGGGTCGGCTGCCGTGAAGCGCGCGATGTCATAAGCCGCCTGCACGGTTTGCTGAATCGCCATCTTGGAAAAGTCAGAGGTGCTGGCATTGCCCCGGCATTTACCCAAGTAAACCGTCACGCCCAGCGACTTGTCGCGGTTGCGCTCCACCGTCTCAAGTTCACCTTTGCGCACCGAGACGCTCAGACCGCAGCCTTCAGATGCTTCAGCGCCGGCATCGGTCGCACCCAGCTTTTTGGCATGGGCCAGCGCGGTGTCTACCAGGTCTTCAAAATAAGGGCGGCTGTAGCTGAAGCCGGTGTCAGCCTGAGGCTGGGCGGGGGGCGTATTGGGTTTCTTCATATCGGAGGCTATGATACTTGGCTCTGTGACACACTGTGTCCGTCTCTCTCATTCTCCTTATCATGTCACGCAAATTCAAAAAAGGTTACTTCGTCAGAGGTGAATTCGTCGCCGAAGGCAGCGAACGCGACCTCGAACTCAAACGCGAACTTAAAGGCACCGACGACCAAAGTCGCACCGACCTCAAGCGCGAAAGCCTAGAACTGCAAAAGCTGGGTGAAGACCTGCTGACGCTGCGCCCCGACCTGATGAAGCGGCTGACCCTGACCGAAAAACTCAAGGATGCCGTGATCGAGGCCAAACGCATCACCAACTTCGAAGGAAAGCGCCGCCAGATGCAATTCATCGGCAAGCAAATGCGGTTGATCGACCCGGCCGTACTGGAAACCGTGCGGGTGGCGGTGTCGGACCAATTCAGTGGCTCGGCCCACGAAAACCTGGTGCTGCACCTAGCCGAAAACTGGCGTGACCGTCTGATGGCCCAAGACGAGGCTTTTGGCGAGTGGATCGTCAAATGTCCGGAAACCGATGCCCAGCAAATGCGTGCCCTGATTCGCCAGGCCCGCAAAGACGCGGTACCTGAAAAGCCCGGAGAGGCAGTGCGCCACGGCCGGGCTTACCGTGATATTTTTCAAATTCTGCGAGAGCAATTGTCGACCCTTGCCAGCAGCCAGGATACACCATGAGCACGCCGTCACCCTGGTCCACACAGACCATCAAAATTGGCATTGTCTCCATCAGCGACCGGGCCTCGACCGGCGTTTATACCGACCAGGGTCTGCCCGCTCTGCAGAACTGGCTGACTCGGGCCTTGAAAAACACGCTGCAGTTTGAACCCCGACTGATCGCAGACGAACAAGCCACCATCAGCACCACACTGATTGAACTGGTTGAATCGGGTTGCGCCTTGATTTTGACCACCGGCGGCACGGGTCCGGCCAAACGCGATGTCACGCCCGAGGCAACGCTGGCCGTAGCGCACAAGGAAATGCCGGGGTTTGGCGAACAAATGCGCCAGATCAGCCTGAAGTTTGTGCCCACCGCCATTCTGTCGCGCCAGGTCGCGGTGATTCGCGACCAGAGCCTGATCATCAACCTGCCGGGACAGCCCCGGGCGATTCAGGAAACGCTCGAAGGTCTACGGGACAGCCACGGTGACGTTCTGATAGCCGGCATCTTTGCTGCCGTGCCCTACTGTGTGGATTTGATCGGCGGCCCCTACTTGGCAACCCATGAAGCGGTCTGCAAGGCGTTCCGGCCGAAAACCGCGGTCCGCCCCGACCCGCTGTAAGCTACTTGCCCACCAGCTGGTTCAGCTTCTCAGCCTCAAAGTGAGCTTGACGAGCTGCGTCACCGGGCACGCAATTGGTCGCTGAGCGGTTCGCCTGCAGGGTTTCGATGGCTTGCCACAGCATCGCAATCTGGTGTTCTTGCGAGGCGGCGTTGTCAATCAAACCGCGCATGGCCTGACTCAAGGGATCGTCATTTTGCGTGATGCCGTAGGCCGAGAAGCCCATTTTGGAGGCTGTTTCTTCACGCTTGACGTCCTGCGCCGCCAGGATAATGCGCGCCGGGTTACCCACTGCTGTGGCGCCGGCCGGCACCGGCTTGGTGACGACTGCATTCGAACCCACTTTGGCGCCGTCACCGACCGTGAAGCCACCCAGCACTTGAGCCCCGGCGCCCACCACCACGTTGCGTCCCAGCGTTGGGTGACGCTTGGTGTCTTTGTAAAGCGAGGTGCCACCCAAAGTTACGGCTTGGTAAATAGTGCAGCCATCGCCAATCTCAGCGGTTTCACCCACCACCACACCCATGGCGTGGTCAAAGAACACCTGCCTACCAATTTTGGCACCGGGGTGGATTTCGATGCCGGTTAAAAATCGGGTGACGTGCGAAACAAAACGGCCCAGCCATTTAAAACCATGGTTCCAGCACCAGTGAGCGCGTCGGTGTAGCACTACGGCATGCAGGCCCGGATAGCAGGTGAGCACCTCCCACCGACTGCGTGCGGCGGGGTCACGGTCAAGAATGCATTGGATATCGGAACGTAAACGAGAAAACATGTCAAGAGTCTAGTCTTGTGCCGATTCAAGGGCCGCGGGCAAGGTTGTCGCTGGCGTGCCACGGGTCTCCATCATTTTGGCGATACCACGCAGCATATTGACTTCTTCCTGGCTGAGGCTGGCGCGGTTAAACAATTGATTTAGACGCGGCATGAGTTTTTTGGGAAACAGCGGATCGAGAAAACCAATGGCCATCAAGGCCCGCTCCCAATGCGCCAGCATGCCGGTAAGTTGCCCGGCATCGGCCAGCACCGGCACGGCCGTAGCCGCCTGCACCGGAAAGGCGCCCAGCGCCAGTCGCCACTCGTAGGCAATCACCTGCAGCGCGGCCGCCAAGTTGAGCGAGCCAAACTTGGGGTCACTGGGAATGCTCAAACAAGTGTGGCAGCGGTAAACATCTTCGTTGCGCATGCCGAAGCGCTCACAGCCAAACAAAAATGCCATGCCTTGCTGGCTCGCTGCAGCGTCACCCGCAGTGGCATTGGCGGCCATGGCTTCAAAATGTTCGCGCGGGGTCACGGTGGGCGGACCAAAGTCACGCGGCGTCATGGCGGTGGCGCAAAGATGGGACATGCCCTCGAGCGCCTCGTCCAGCGTGGCCACGATACGAGCATTTTTAAGCA